>JACMRF010000117.1 GCA_014376575.1 Undibacterium sp. | reverse complement strand
TTATTACTTTTAAGGAAATTGTCATGACGGATTTATCATTTGTTGCTTTGGCTTGCGGTTTGATCATTGGCTTGGGTGCTATCGGTGCTTGTATCGGTATCGGCATCATGGGCGGTAAATATCTGGAAGCGTCTGCTCGTCAACCAGAATTGATGAACACACTGCAAACTAAAATGTTCTTGCTGGCTGGTCTGATCGATGCGGCTTTCCTGATTGGTGTTGGTATCGCAATGATGTTCGCGTTCGCTAGCCCATTCGTACCTAAATAAATCGTTTTTCCTTCTCCTGCCGAAAATGATAATTTTCGGCTTGATCCATTTAGATAAGGAATTACTGTGAACCTAAACGCAACAATGTTCGTTCAGTACGGTGTTCTCCTCATTTTGGCGCTCTTCACGATGAAATTCGTGTGGCCCCCGATGATGAAAGCCCTCGATGAACGTAGATCAAAAATCGCCGACGGCTTAGCTGCTGCCGACCGTGGTCGCGCTGAGATGCAAGCGGCTGAAAAACGTGTACAAGCGCAATTAGCTAGTGCAGGTGAAGAAGGCCAAAAGCGTGTCTTAGACGCCGAAAAACGTGCTCAGATGATCGTAGACGAAGCCAAGAACACTGCATCCGCAGAAGCAGCACGCATTCTTGCTGCCGCCAAAGCTGACACAGAAAATTTAGTCACTAAAGCACGCGAAGAATTGCGCGACCAGGTTGCCGTGTTGGCAGTCAAAGGCGCAGAACAAATTCTGAAACGGGAAGTTAACGTATCCGCTCACGCAGATCTGTTGGCTCAATTAAAGACTGAGCTGTAATCATGGCTGAAATCGCAACGGTCGCTCGTCCTTACGCAGAAGCCCTGTTTCGTGTCGCTAAATCTGGCAACGAATCTACCAATCTTGCCGCATGGTCGGATTTGGTTGCCGAGATGGCGCAAGTTGCAGCACATCCTGACGTACAGGCACTTGCTCACAATCCAAAAGTTTCTGCGGAACTCACAGCAGAAGCTTTCTTGTCCTTGTTGAAGTCTCCGTTGAACGATAGTGTTGAAGCGAAAAACTTCGTCAACACGCTGTCGGAATACAATCGCATTACCCTGTTGCCCGAAATCGCGACACAATTTCAAGCTCTGAGAAACGCCGAAGCTGGCGCTGCAGACGCTGAAATTGTTAGCGCATTTGAAATGACGGCAGCACAGGTAAGCGATTTGGCCAACACATTGGAAAAGAAATTTGGCCGCAAGCTCAACCCAACCGTGACTGTGGATGCGTCCCTGATCGGTGGAGTGCGTATCGTGGTTGGTGATCAGGTGTTAGATATGTCGGTGCGTGCCAAGCTGCAACAGATGCAGGTCGCCTTAACGGCATAATATCTGCCGCTTAAGTACAGAAAAAATTTTAGGAGTTAGTATGCAACTCAACCCATCAGAAATCAGCGAGTTGATCAAGAGCCGGATTCAAGGCCTTGGCGACACCGCTGAGATTCGTAATCAAGGTACGGTTATTTCCGTTACCGACGGTATCTGCCGCATTCACGGTCTGTCAGACGCGATGCAAGGCGAGATGCTGGAATTCCCAGGCAATACATTTGGTCTGGCATTGAATTTGGAACGTGATTCAGTAGGCGCCGTTATCTTGGGTGACTACGAGCATATTTCCGAAGGCGATACCGTGAAATGTACCGGTCGTATTCTGGAAGTGCCAATCGGCCCGGAACTGCGCGGCCGTGTCGTTAACGCCTTGGGTCAGCCTATCGATGGTAAAGGTCCGATCAATGCAAAATTGACGACACCTATCGAAAAAATCGCTCCAGGTGTTATTGCCCGCCAATCCGTTTCTGAACCTTTGCAAACTGGCCTGAAGTCAATTGACTCTATGGTACCGGTTGGTCGCGGTCAGCGCGAATTGATCATTGGTGATCGTCAAACTGGTAAAACAGCGGTCGCGATTGATGCCGTGATCAACCAAAAAGGTCAGAACGTTACCTGTATCTATGTAGCGATTGGTCAAAAAGCCTCTTCCGTTAAAAACGTTGTGCGTGCTCTCGAAGCCCACGGCGCAATGGAATACACAATTGTGGTAGCTGCTACCGCCGCCGAATCAGCAGCGATGCAATATGTCTCTGCCTATGCTGGTTGCGCGATGGGCGAATACTTCCGTGATCGTGGTGAAGATGCCTTGATCATTTATGATGATTTGTCCAAGCAAGCTGTGGCTTACCGTCAATTATCTCTGCTGCTGCGCCGCCCACCAGGTCGCGAAGCTTACCCAGGCGATGTGTTCTACCTGCACTCCCGTTTGTTAGAGCGCGCAGCACGCGTGAACCCTGCCTACGTAGAGAAATTCACTAACGGTGCAGTTAAAGGTAAGACTGGCTCATTGACAGCATTACCTATTATTGAAACTCAAGCGGGTGACGTTTCTGCCTTCGTTCCAACTAACGTAATTTCGATTACTGACGGTCAGATTTTCTTGGAAACATCCTTGTTTAACGCGGGTATTCGTCCTGCGATTAACGCTGGTATTTCAGTGTCGCGCGTTGGTGGTGCTGCTCAGACTAAGGTAATCAAAAACCTGTCAGGTGGTATTCGTACCGATTTGGCGCAGTATCGTGAATTGGCTGCGTTTGCGCAGTTCGCTTCTGATCTGGATGCTGCAACACGTAAGCAATTGGATCGTGGTGCGCGCGTTACCGAATTGTTGAAACAAGCTCAGTACGCACCTTTGTCTATCTCTTTGATGGCTGTAACTTTGTTCTCGGTCAACAAGGGTTTCCTGGATGATGTACCAGTCTCTAAAGTTTTGGCTTTTGAAGCGGGTGTACATAATTTCATGAAGACTAGTCATGCTGCGTTACTGCAAAAGATAGAAGAAACCAAGCAATTGGACAAAGATGGCGAAGCTGCCATGTCTGCCGCTGTTGCTGATTTCAAAAAATCCGGCGCCTTTTAATTTACTTATACGGAGAGTAGCGAAAGTTTCTCAGCAAGGCGCACCGACTCAGGCAGTACTTTAGTACCGCAAGGTAGGTGTAACGCAGTCTGGGGAAATTTTGATATTCTCCTGTTAGAAGGAGTCAAAACTCATGGCAGTAGGTAAAGAGATACGTGGCAAGATCAAAAGCGTAGAAAATACGAAGAAGATCACTAAGGCGATGGAAATGGTCGCCGCATCTAAAATGCGTAAAGCGCAAGAGCGGATGCGTGCGGCACGTCCTTATAGTGAAAAAATTCGTAATATCACTGCGAACTTGTCCAAGGCAAACCCTGAGTACACGCACCCTTTTATGGTTCAGCAATCACAATCCAAGAAAGTTGGATTGATCGTTGTAACGACCGATAAGGGTTTGTGTGGTGGCTTGAATACCAACGTGTTGCGTTTGGTCACCAACAAAATGCGTGAAGTTGAGGGTAGCGGAGCAAAAATCGAAGCGGTCGCAATTGGTAATAAAGGTCTAGGTTTCCTTAATCGGGTGGGTGCACCCGTCTTGGCGCACGTAGTGCAACTTGGCGATACTCCCCATCTCGATAAACTGATTGGTCCAGTGAAAGTGATGCTGGATGCTTATCAGGACGGTAAGTTAGATGCAGTCTACGTTTGCTACAACAAGTTTATTAACACCATGAAGCAACAGCCAGTACTGGAGCAATTATTGCCCCTGCAGGCCGAGCAGCTGGAAGTGGATAAAGCATCTCATTCTTGGGATTACATCTACGAGCCAGATGCCACTACGGTGATTGATGAATTGTTGGTACGTTATGTTGAAGCACTGATTTATCAGGCGGTAGCAGAAAACATGGCATCTGAACAATCGGCACGTATGGTGGCGATGAAATCAGCAAGCGATAACGCCGTAAGCGTGATTGGTGAGTTGAAATTAATTTACAACAAAACCCGTCAAGCTGCGATTACCAAAGAGCTTTCCGAGATTGTTGCCGGCGCGGCAGCGGTCTAAACTGAATTTTATTTATTGAAGGAACGAACATGGCTGATGGCAAAATCGTTCAGTGTATCGGCGCTGTTGTGGACGTTGAATTTCCACGCAATGCGATGCCTAAGATCTACGACGCCTTAATGATGGAAGGTTCAGACCTGACATTAGAAGTGCAACAGCAATTAGGCGACGGCATAGTCCGTTGTATCGCGCTGGGTACTTCCGATGGTCTGCGCCGCGGCATGATGATGACCAACTCTGGTAAGCCAATTATGGTGCCTACCGGTAAAGCAACATTAGGTCGTATCATGGACGTATTGGGTAATCCGATTGATGAATGTGGTCCGGTTAGCCGTGAAACTACAGCATCGATCCACCGCAAAGCACCTGCGTACGACGAATTGTCGCCATCGCAGGAGTTGTTGGAAACAGGTATTAAAGTTATTGACTTGATCTGCCCGTTTGCCAAAGGCGGTAAAGTTGGTTTGTTCGGTGGTGCCGGTGTTGGTAAGACCGTCAACATGATGGAACTGATCAATAACATCGCTAAAGCACACAGCGGCTTGTCCGTGTTTGCTGGTGTCGGTGAGCGTACTCGTGAAGGTAATGACTTCTATCACGAAATGGCTGACGCTAAAGTAGTTGATCTGGAAAATCCAGAAAACTCCAAAGTTGCCATGGTATACGGTCAGATGAATGAACCACCAGGTAACCGTTTGCGCGTTGCCTTGACTGGTTTGACGATCGCTGAAGGTTCCCGCGATGAAGGTAAAGACGTGTTGTTCTTCGTCGATAATATCTATCGCTACACTTTGGCTGGTACTGAAGTTTCGGCACTGTTGGGTCGTATGCCTTCCGCTGTGGGTTACCAACCGACTTTGGCTGAAGAAATGGGTCGCTTGCAAGAGCGTATCACTTCAACTAAAACTGGTTCTATTACTTCAATTCAAGCCGTGTATGTTCCAGCGGATGATTTGACTGATCCATCACCTGCAACTACGTTCGCCCACTTGGATTCGACCGTTGTTCTGTCGCGTGACATCGCCTCCCTGGGTATTTACCCAGCGGTTGATCCACTCGATTCAACGTCACGTCAATTGGATCCGCAAGTCGTCGGTCTGGAACACTATGAGACAGCCCGTGCGGTTCAGGGTATTTTGCAGCGTTACAAAGAATTGCGGGACATTATCGCGATTCTGGGTATGGACGAATTAGCGCCTGAAGACAAACAACTGGTTGCTCGCGCTCGTAAGATGCAACGTTTCTTGTCCCAGCCTTTCCACGTTGCTGAAGTGTTTACCGGTGCACCAGGTAAATACGTCTCGCTCAAAGATACGATCAAGGGTTTCAAAATGATCGCTTCCGGCGAACTCGATCACCTGCCGGAACAAGCGTTCTACATGGTAGGCACTATCGATGAAGCAATCGAAAAAGCGAAAAAAATGGCTGCTTAATTCTGTTCTCGCTTTGCATGTAAGCTTGCTTGCGTGCAAAGTGAAATAGAAGATAAGGCGGTACATTTTTTGAACCTTTGACGAATCAGAAAGTTTGAATATGGCACACACTATTCACGTTAACGTAGTTTCTGCGGAAGAGTTAATCTTTTCCGGCGAGGCTGAGTTCGTTGCGTTGCCGGGTGAATCAGGTGAATTGGGGATTTTTCCAAAACATACACCTTTGATCACTCGCATCAAGCCGGGCGCAGTGCGCATCAAAATAGCTGGTCAATCAGAAGACGAACTCGTCTTCGTTGCTGGCGGCATACTTGAAGTGCAGCCTAATACAGTGACTGTCTTGGCTGATACCGCGATTCGCGGTCGAGATCTGGACGAAGCCAAAGCAGAAGAAGCCAAAAAATTGGCGGAAGAAGCACTGGTGAATCGCGATTCTAAGATTGACTACGCACAAGCTCAGGCAGAATTGGCAGTCGCAATAGCACAATTAGCAGCGATAACGAAATTACGTCAAAAACGTTAATTTCGCATGATATTAGCTAGTGCTGAAGGCACTGGTAGTAAAATAAAAGGTAGCCTAGGCTACCTTTTATTTTTTATACTTTTCCACCCAATTACTTACCGATTAATGTGAGGAAAAATGCACCCAACAAGCATTGAGTATTTACTGCAGAGCGCCAAGACAATAGCCGTAGTTGGATTATCACCAAAGCCAGCACGCGCCAGCTACGAAGTCGCCGCCTACATGCAAAAAAACGGATATCGCATTATTCCTATTAATCCTGGCCAGGCCGGAGCCAGCATCTTAGGTGAAACGTGTTACGCCAATTTGGCTGAAGCCGTTTTGGCCACAGGCTTAAGGATAGATATCGTTAACTGTTTTAGAAAATCAGAAGATATCCCTCCCATCGTTGAAGACGCTATTGCCGTCGGTGCTTCTTGTCTGTGGATGCAATTAGATATCAGAAATGACGCTGCCGCAAAACGTGCTGAAGAGGCAGGTATGCAAGTTATTACCGATAAATGCCTTAAGATCGAGTATGCACGGCAGTTTTCAGAGCAGCATCACAACCATAAGTATTAAAGGATCTCCATGACTATCAGTGCCTTATTTCGCACCAAGCCACATTTGCAAATCAAAGATGCGGACGCGGCACTTCGGTCTGTGCCTGAAAAAGAGGCTGTTAAAGGAGAAAGCAAAGCTGATAGTAAATCAGCTGACAAACTGGTGACGAGCGATCTGGCAGAAAAAATAGCGATTTTTCAAGAAATACTCTACGCGCAAAAACAGCATAAATTGCTGATCGTTTTACAGGGCATGGACACCTCAGGCAAAGATGGCACGGTCCGTGGCGTCTTTGGTCAGATCAACCCTCTAGGGGCCCGAACTATTGCGTTTAAGGCCCCAAGCACGGTAGAGCGCGATCATGATTATCTTTGGCGAATTCATCAGGAGGTGCCTGGCCATGGTGAGGTCGTCATCTTTAATCGTAGCCATTACGAAGATGTATTAATCACCCGCGTGCATGATTGGATAGATCAGAAAGAATGCGACCGACGATACAGCCAGATACGAGATTTTGAGCGTATGTTAGCTGAAACTGGCACTATTATTCTGAAATTCTTCCTGCACATCTCAAAAGACGAACAAAAACAAAGACTGGAAGAGCGTCTAGCAGACCCTGATAAAAATTGGAAATTTGATCCGCAAGATCTCAAAGAGCGCGAGTATTGGGATCGCTATCAACTAGCCTATGCCGCAGCGATTTTGGCAAGTGATGCTGACCATGCCCCTTGGTACATAATTCCCGCCGATTCCAAGACCCAACGTAATTTGGCCATCGCTCACATCGTGGCGGAAAAGTTAGAAAGTATGAATTTAACTTATCCGCCCGCCAATCCAGACTACAGCAAGATCAAGGTTATTTAAGCGACGAAACCTACAACCTAGGTGTTCCATTGGATAAGTAGGTATTTTTTTGACCGCTCACCACATAAATTCATCGCTAACACTGATTAAAATTTAGGCAAAAAAAGAAAACTAAAATTTACTTATGCACAGTGTGAGCAAAAAATATTAACGTGCGACAAGACCACTATTTTAATCACTTAATTAATTTATTATTTAAATCAGTAACTTATAGCAATCTCTTAAATCCTCACATGATATTCTTCGCAAAATGTTTCATTTTTTGAAAAGCTATCCACAAAGTTATCCACAGCAAAACAGGTGTGAACAATTCAGTTGATTTCAAGCAAATTACGCCGGTTCAGATGCCAGTCCTTCACGCATCGGTGATAATAGTGGTTTGCTGTTTGCACCAAGTACCAAGTCCTTTTGAAAGCTTCTATGTCCACTCCTTTTGCCCCGCTTAAAAACGACACTTTTCTGAGAGCATTGCTGCGCCAGGAAACCGAATACACTCCTTTGTGGTTGATGCGCCAGGCTGGTCGCTATTTGCCTGAATACCGCGCAACGCGTAAAGGTGCTGGTTCGTTTTTAAGTTTGGCCAAAAATCCGGATTTCGCCACCGAAGTCACAATACAACCTCTGGATAGATTTGCGCTGGATGCCGCAATCTTGTTTTCTGATATTTTGACGGTGCCTGATGCGATGGGTTTAGGCCTTTACTTTGAAGAAGGTGAGGGGCCTAAGTTTGAGCGTCCATTGAAAAATGAAAAAGAGGTCATGGCGCTCAAAGTACCAGAGCCAGGCAGCTTGCAATATGTGTTTGATGCGGTGACCCAAATTCGCCATACGCTCAATGGTCGAGTGCCATTGATCGGCTTCGCCGGTAGCCCATGGACGTTAGCCTGCTATATGGTTGAGGGCCAAGGCTCGCGCGATTTTCATGCCGTTAAGAGCATGATGTACAAACGACCGGATCTGATGGAGCACATTTTGCGCACCAACGCCGATGCCGTCGCTGCCTATCTCAATGCGCAAATTGATGCCGGCGCGCAGGCCGTGATGATCTTTGATAGCTGGGGCGGTGCGTTAGCTGACGGTGCGTATCAGCGCTTTTCGCTAAAATACATGCAGGACGTCGTTAATCAGCTACAGCGCGAAAAAGACGGTCAACGTATCCCCGTGATCGTTTTCACCAAAGGCGGCGGGCTATGGTTGGAACAGATAGCCGATATCGGGGCAGACGCGATGGGACTCGATTGGACCGTGAACTTAGGTCAGGCGCGAACGCGTGTTGGCGATAAAGTCGCATTACAAGGCAATCTTGATCCGGCAGTGTTATTCGCCGAACCGGCACAGATCCGCGAACAAGTTATTGCCGCACTGACATCTTATGGCACACCGTCGCCTGGCCACGGTCACGTGTTTAATCTGGGTCATGGGATCTCCCAATTCACACCGCCAGAAGCGGTTTCGGTGCTGGTTGAAACGGTGCATGAGGTTAGCCGACAGATGCGCCAAAATCGTGCGTAAGTGTTGCCGTATGGATAAAATAAATTTTTAGTCAAAGCGCTATGGCTAGTTTTACGTTGCCAATACGTCATGGTGCAATGCAAAACGTAATGGACATCGGCCTTCCAGCCTGAAAAGGCTGGGAAAGCCAAGCTATTGGGCGCACCATTTAATTGCTTGAGCCGCACCTTTTGTGTTAGTTATGCACAAATTTGAGGAAGCAAAAAAAATCGCGAAAATTTATTTTCAAAACTTTATTCAATTTTGCAATCCCTTGTTTTTAAACAGTTTTTTTCATTGCATTTAGAATGAGCAATCTGTTGAAACCCGCATAAAGACTAGCGCAACGCGTTGTCAATAGATAGTTTTCCACAAAGTTATCCACAGTTAATGTGGATATGTCAAAAAGGCCTTATGAAACCGCAAGTTAGCGCACTACTTCAAGAGTTACATTAAGTTCGTGGAACATTGCATACTCAACATCGCCCTTGACACACCGCTCGATACCACTTTTGATTATCGCTGGGTGAAATCAACCCCCGAATCACCTTATGAAGCAGAAAACGGTGGAAAATTACGCTCCTTAACACCTCAAATTGGTCAATTGGCCCTGGTGCCTTTTGGGCGGCAAGAATTGATGGGATTGATCGTAGGAATCAGCGATCAGACAGCAGTACCAGCGGCTAAACTTAAGGATGTGATCGAAGTGCGAAGCCAGCTGGTTCCTTTGAGTGAACAATGGATAAGCCTGTGTCATTTTGCCGCCGAATATTATCAGCGGCCTTTGGGCGAAGTGGCCGTGCCCGCCTTACCGCGTAACTTACGCACAGGTAAGGCTACCTCGCTGGAACGTAATTTAAAGAAATTAGCAAAGTTACATCCATTACGAGACGCCAGCCCCAATCCTGAACCAGCGCTTAATCCGGCGCAGCAAGAGGCCGTTGATGCAATTGCCAGCGCGCAAAAATTTGCCCCGCACTTGCTTTACGGTGTCACAGGCAGCGGCAAGACAGAAGTGTATTTGCAGGCAGCAGCACGTGTCCTGGCGCAATCTAGCGATGCACAGGTGCTGATCCTCGTGCCAGAAATCAATCTCACGCCGCAATTAGAGAACAACCTGCGCCTGCGTTTTTCGGGCATACAGATCGCCACCTTACACAGTGGCATGGCAGAAGGTGAGCGCTTACTACATTGGTTATCCGCGCATTCAGGTCAGGCCCGTATCGTACTTGGTACGCGTCTGGCGATACTCGCCTCGCTGCCGCATCTGAAAATGATCGTCATCGACGAAGAGCACGACCCCTCCTACAAGCAGCAGGAAGGCCTGCGTTATTCTGCTCGCGATCTCGCGGTGTGGCGCGCTCATCAGCTCGGCATACCGGTCGTACTCGGCTCTGCTACGCCCTCGCTGGAAACCTGGCAACACGCCAAGGTCTCCCGGTATCGCAAGCTAGAGTTGCGTGAGCGTGCAGTAAAAGATGCCGTTTTGCCGGTAGTCAGGATCATCAACCTGGAGCACGAAAAACCCAAGGAAGGCTTGACCACGCCGCTCATCAACTCGATACGCAAGCGTTTGGAGAAAGGTGAGCAATCACTTCTTTTTCTTAACCGGCGCGGCTATGCCCCCGTGATCGCCTGTGATGCCTGTGGCTGGATCAGCAATTGCACGCGCTGTACCGCGCACCTTGTGATGCACAAACTCGATCACAAGCTGCGTTGTCATCACTGCAGTTTCGAGCAACGCATTCCGCGCCACTGCCCCACCTGCGGCAATATTGATCTGCAACCATTGGGGCGCGGCACCCAAAGGATGGAAGAAGGATTGAAACTGATTTTCCCTGAGGCAAGAGTGTTTCGTATCGATGCTGACTCTACACGCTTCAAAGGGAGCGCCGAAGCCGCCTTCGATACGGTGCATAGAGGGGAAGTAGATATTCTGATTGGCACCCAAATGGTTGCCAAGGGACACGATTTTAAAAACCTGACGCTAGTCGGCGCGCTGAATCCCGACAGCGCGCTGTTCTCGCAAGATTATCGCGCCAGCGAGCGGCTGTTTGCCCAGTTGATGCAGGTGGCTGGCCGTGCAGGGCGTGCGGCGCAGAAAGCGGGCGGCAATATCAGCGAGGTCTTGGTGCAAACCCGCTACCCTGATCATCCGCTGTACCACGCACTAATGGCGCACGATTACGATCGCTTTGCCGATGATCTGCTGGAAGAGCGCCAGCACGCCGGGATGCCGCCGTTTATCTATCAGGCCTTGCTACGCGCCGAAGCCAAAGAGCTGCAAACTGCCTTGGATTTCCTGCATCAGGCAGTCAATTGTACCGAGCATGTCGGCATCACCATCCACGACCCGATACCGATGACGATGACGCGTGTCGCCAATATGGATAGGGCGCAGTTATTGGTAGAGTCGGTCTCGCGCCCGGCTTTGCAGGCGTTTTTGAAGGAATGGATTGCGGCTCTGCGCGCATTGAAGAGCCGCGTGAAGTGGGGCGTGGAGATTGATCCTGTGGATATTTGATTTGATTCGTCACTCAATTTAATCTGGATATGAACAAAAAAGAGATATCGCCAAACATTTTTCGCTTTATTGGCTTTTTATCCAATGTCAAAAAACGACATTTCCTTCGATTTTTAGTTCAAAGTTTTTTCAATGTTTTACATTCCCTGATATTATTTGTTCACAAAATCAGATCAAAAGAAAATATTTTTTCATTTTGACAATGAAGCGAAAACGGTAAATCCTGCTTTTACGCGTGATCTGCATATCATCAGCAAGCTCGATGGACAGATTTTTTGCAAGCAAATCGTATCGTTTTTTACACATCAATAA
This sequence comes from Undibacterium sp., assembly GCA_014376575.1. Next base: position 1,697 of record JACMRF010000117.1, on the reverse strand, counting down.
CGGAGATGAAAAATAATGTTTACACTGAATAAAATATTACGTCCTACCATCATCGCAGCGCTGATCACGGCAGCATTTGGCGCCAACGCCGCGAACCGCGAAGTCCTTAATACCACACACGGCAACAGTGCTCTGCACTCGCAAGCCGGTGTACAAGCGAGCGAGCTGAAGGCAGAAGACAGCCAGAAATATGCCAGCGGCATGACAGTTACCCGCCACACACAAATGCACATGGGCGTACCAGTCTGGGATGAAGCGCTCGTTGAGCACAGCGATGGCAAGGGCAAATCCCACGTCACTGGTGCTGCCTTGCGCAATCTTGCGCAAGACCTGCCAAGCGTCAAGCCGATTTTCTCGACAGCTGACGCATTGATGCAGGCGAAAACCCAGGCGCAGATTTTCGACACGGAAAACGATCAGGCGAAATTGTTCGTCAAGATGGGTGCCAACAATGTCGCGCATCTGGTGTATGTTGTTTCTTTCAACGCTACAGAAACAGCTGAGCCACGCCGTCCCTTCTATATGCTCGATGCCAATACAGGCGTAGTGCTGAGTCATTGGGAAGGTATCAACCACGCCCTGATCGGAACCGGCCCTGGCGGCAACATCAAAACCAAGCAATACGAATACGGTACCACTTACGGCTTTATGGATGTCAAGCAAGTGGGTACAACTTGCTCTTTGGATAATGTCAACGTCGCCACCTACGATATGAGTCAAGGCACGCGCGTTCCAAAAGCACCATTTAGTTATACCTGCCCACGTAACACCAACAGACTTGTCAACGGTGGTTATGCACCGATGAACGATGCGCATTATTTCGGCGGCATCGTGTTTAACATGTACAACGATTGGCTGGGCGTGCGTCCTATCAGCCAGAAGCTGCTGATGCGCGTGCATTACAAACGTGCATACGAAAATGCATTCTGGGATGGCACTGCGATGAGCTTCGGCGACGGCGCTTCTACCTTTTACCCACTGGTCTCATTGGATGTGACTTCGCATGAAGTTAGCCATGGTTTCACTGAGCAGCATTCCGCTCTGGTGTATTCCGGTATGTCCGGCGGCATGAACGAGGCATTCTCCGATATGGCGGGTGAAGCGGCTGAAAATTACATGAAGGGTAGCAACGATTTCCAGGTTGGCGCAGAAATTTTCAAGGCCGCCGGCGCGTTGCGCTACATGTACAACCCACCACTGGACGGCGGTTCTATCGATAACGCCTCCAAGTACACCAGCACCATGGACGTTCATTACACCAGCGGTGTATACAACAAGGCGTTTTATTTGTTGGCAACCAAGGCCGGCTGGAGCACAAAAATGGCGTTCCAAGTTATGGCTGACGCCAACCGCTTGTACTGGACTGCATCAAGCACCTTCAATAAAGGCGCTTGCGGTGTCCAACAGGCGGCCACTAACCGTGGCTATAACGTGGCCGATGTCGCTTCCGCTTTCTCGGCAGTTGGCGTCACCTGCGTACCATAACTGCGAGCTAGATGCGGTAAGGGCCTGATCCTCACCGCATAGAAATGCTCGGTTGACCGACGTGCGTTTGCTTTTAACCCAGAATTTCCATTAGGATTGGCAATGATGACGGATGCACTTTTCGAGGCAGTTTTGCTGCGAATGAGGCGCCAATAGCGAGCTATTGGCAACGAAGAGCAGAAAAAATGACCGAAAATGCGCCGTCAGCATGC
>JACMRF010000116.1 GCA_014376575.1 Undibacterium sp. | reverse complement strand
GTTTAGTCGCTGGTGTGACTGCAGACTGTATCGGCAAAGTCAAAGCAGGTGATTTGGTGAATTTTGTCGCACAACAAGTCGGCGGTAAAGGTGGCGGTCGCCCTGATATGGCGCAGGCGGGCGGTACGGATCCTGCTGGATTGCCAAAAGCATTGGGCGATGTTGCAGATTGGTTGAATCAACGTCTTTAATCTATATTCGTTATTTGATATTCATGCGATATTCATTCGACTTTCATTACTAATGTCGAATGAAAAGTCGACATTGTGCCGCTCAATAAGCCCTGATAACTTTACCTGACGTGCCTAACCCGCTGAGCTAGCACTGGCAGCGCGTGATTAGGCTAACGACAGCAGATAATCCTGCTTCTTGTTGCTGTTTATAGCCCCGAAAAGCGATTTGCATTGGATATTTAGCGTTGCCCTAAGTTTAATTAAGTTGTCTTAATAAAATTATCAATATTTTACTAATATATTTTAACTTGTTGCATTGCACCATTCCGCTGAGTTTTCCGGTAAAATTGGTTTTAAATAGTGTTTCGAATTTGTTTATTCTATTTTTTCGCTACTGGAAAAATCATGCAATTCAATAAAGAGTTGGACGCGCGGGGCTTAAACTGCCCGCTTCCCATTTTAAAGACCAAGAAGGCACTCGCTGATATGATCACGGGGGAAATACTGCGCGTGATGGCGACAGACCCTGGTTCGGTGCGAGATTTTAAGGCTTTCTCCAAACAAACCGGGAACGAGTTGATATCGCATCTGGAAAATAGTAAAGAATTCGAATATTTTATTAAACGCAAATAATTGAATGAAAATGGATGGGTCGGTCGCGGTTTGCGCGATGACACATTTATCGCTTGATTAAATCGTTGTAAAAAACCCTCAAAAAATTTTTGAGGGTTTTTTTTGCCTGTTTTTTAATGATAAGTTTTGGTGGTTTATCTGCTGTTTAGTAAGCACACTCTACAATCAATGTGGAATGAAAAGTACGATCGTGCTAAATTGGCGACTATTCAAGCTTTTCGTTCTATAATCGGTGTAGTTTACGTGTACGTCAATTAGCGGTAACAAGTATCGTCAGTGGTAATTAAGAAGATGCTCAGATTTCAAACAAATTGCATCAATCTGTATCATCTGTATTCAAAATTTAGCTCATCATCAATAAAGGCAGAACTATGAAAGTCCTGGTACCAGTCAAACGTGTGGTTGACTATAACGTTAAAGTCCGCGTCAAATCCGATGGCACTGGCGTTGATATCGCCAACGTCAAAATGTCGATGAATCCATTCGATGAGATCGCGATTGAAGAAGCGATGCGCTTGAAAGAGGCGGGCGTAGTGACTGAAGTGATAGCCGTCTCTTGCGGTGTTCTTCAATGTCAGGAAACCTTGCGTACTGCAATGGCAATCGGCGCTGATCGTGCCGTTCTGGTAGAAACCGACGTCGAATTGCAGCCGCTGGCTGTCGCCAAGTTGCTTAAGGCCTTGGCGGATAAAGAGCAACCACAATTGATTATTCTCGGTAAGCAGGCGATTGATGATGATTGCAATCAGACGGGCCAAATGTTGGCGGCGTTGTTGGGTTGGCCGCAAGCTACTTTTGCCTCTAAGGTCGTTGTAGCGGATGGCAAGGCAATTGTCACTCGTGAAGTCGACGGCGGTCTCGAAACCTTGAGCCTGACTTTACCAGCCATTATTACAACCGATTTACGTTTGAACGAGCCACGTTATGTGACTTTGCCTAACATCATGAAGGCAAAGAAAAAACAACTGGATAACGTTAAACCTGCCGATCTGGGTGTCGATGTGACTTCTCGCGTCAAGACCTTGAAAGTGGTAGAGCCAGCTAAACGTTCTGCCGGTATCAAGGTGCCGGACGTTGCGACTTTGGTTGCTAAACTCAAGAACGAAGCTAAAGTTATTGCTTAACGCTAATAGCGACGCGCGTAAAATTTTAAGAATAATCCCGGGGCAATATTAATTAATATTGTCTCGTACTAAGTGGAAAACATCATGACTACACTCGTCATCGCTGAACACGATAATGCTAGCCTTAAGGGCAGCACCCTCAATACCATTACTGCTGCGGTTAAATGCGGTGGAGATGTGCATGTATTGGTTGCCGGTCACAACGCAGCAGCTGCTGCACAAGCGGCTTCTCAAATAGTAGGAGTCACTAAAGTTTTGCACGCAGATGCAGCGCATTTTGCTGATGGCCTGGCTGAAAATATCGCCGGGCAAGTTTTGTCGATTGCATCGTCGTATAGCCATATCTTAGCGCCGGCAACTGCTTACGGTAAAAATATTTTGCCACGCGTCGCCGCAAAACTAGACGTCTCGCAAATTTCAGAAATTACCAAAGTTGATTCACCTGATACTTTTGAGCGCCCAATCTACGCCGGAAACGCCATCGCCACCGTTCAATCTAGCGATCCGGTCAAAGTCATTACCGTACGCAGCACTGGTTTTGATGCTGCCGTCACCGGCGGTTCTGCTGCTGTAGAAAGTATTGTGGCCGTTGCTGATTCTGGGCAATCTGCTTTTGTCTCGCGCGAAGTGGCTAAGTCAGATCGCCCTGAATTGACTGCAGCGAAAGTCATCGTTTCTGGTGGTCGCGGCATGGGCTCTGGCGAAGCATTTAAATTGCTTGAGCCTTTGGCTGACAAGCTCGGTGCGGCCATGGGTGCATCGCGCGCTGCTGTTGATGCTGGCTATGTGCCTAATGACTGGCAAGTGGGGCAGACTGGCAAGATCGTTGCCCCCTCTTTGTATATCGCGGTTGGTATCTCAGGTGCGATTCAGCATCTGGCCGGAATGAAAGACTCGAAAACCATCGTGGCTATCAATAAAGATCCTGAAGCGCCGATTTTCTCTGTTGCTGATTACGGTATCGTTGGAGATCTGTTCGAGATTGTGCCGCAACTGATCGCTGAGCTAGGTTAATGCAAAAGCCGACGCCACCGTCGGCTTTACAACACTTAAGTACTAATTTGGACAGGATAGACAGGTTTGTCGTGCAACTGACAGAAGATTTTCTGTTGTTCTGAGATGATCCTCTTGATCTTGTCCATATTTTTTTGGAGTTAAAAATGAGTTATGTTGCCCCGTTAAAAGACATGCTGTTTGTGATGAATGAGCTGGCTGGTTTGACTGCAGTGAATGCCCTGCCTAACTGTGAAGATGCTACGCCTGAGACAGTAGAAGCCGTGCTGGAAGAAAACGCCAAATTTGCTGGTGAAGTCATCGCGCCGTTGAATTGGGTTGGCGATCAGGCACCAAGCTATTGGAAAGATGGCCAGGTCTTCACCACCAAAGGTTTTAAAGAAGCCTTCAAGCTGTTTGGCGATGCAGGCTGGCAAGGTGTGCAGCACCCCGTCGAATTTGGCGGCCAAGGCTTGCCTAAGCTGGTGGCAACGCCGTGTATAGAAATGTTAAATTCTGCGAGTATCTCTTTTGCGTTATGTCCGTTGCTAACGGATGGCGCCATCGAGGCTTTGTTGACTGCCGGTAGCGATGAGCAAAAAGCGATTTACCTGAAGAATTTGATTTCCGGTAAATGGACGGGCAGCATGAATCTGACCGAGCCTCAGGCTGGTTCCGATCTGGCCGCGGTACGTACTCGTGCGGTGCCGCAAGAAGATGGTACCTATAAAGTTTTCGGTACAAAGATCTATATCACTTACGGTGAGCATGATATGGCCGAAAATATCATCCATCTAGTGTTGGCACGTACACCTGATGCCCCGGAGGGTGTCAAAGGTATTTCTTTGTTTATCGTGCCAAAAATTTTGGTGAATGAGGACGGATCGCTGGGCGAGCGCAATGATGTGCATTGTGTTTCGATCGAGCATAAATTAGGGATCAAGGCCAGTCCTACTGCTGTCTTACAATTTGGTGACAATGGCGGTGCGATCGGTACTTTGGTCGGGCTTGAGAATCGCGGTCTTGAGTACATGTTCATTATGATGAACGCCGCGCGATTTGGTGTAGGCATGCAAGGTATTGGTGTTGCCGAACGCGCTTATCAAAAAGCGGTTGGTTACGCTAAAGATCGCGTGCAGTCGCGCGATCTGGCTGGTTCTGCCGGCCCAGTGACGATCATTCATCATCCGGACGTGCGTCGCATGCTGATGTCTATGCGCGGACAGATCGAAGGTGCGCGTGCTTTAGCCTACGTAGCAGCAGCAATGAGTGACACGGCGTATCACCACACCGATGAGGCTACGCGCAAATTGAACCACGCTTGTTATGAGTATTTGGTACCGATCGTGAAAGGCTGGTCGACCGAGATGTCTCTGGATGTGACTTCTACAGGCGTACAAGTGCATGGCGGTATGGGTTTTATCGAAGAGACAGGTGCCGCGCAGCATTATCGCGATGCCAAAATCTTGACGATATACGAAGGTACGACAGCGATTCAGGCAAATGACTTGGTTGGTCGAAAAACAGCACGTGATGGCGGTGCAATCGCCAAATTTTTGATAGAGCAAGTGCGCGCGACTGAGGCAGTCTTGGCTGATAGCCAATCTGATGATTTGCTGGCAATCGGGCGTCAGTTGGCCTTGGGTTCTGCTGCGTTGGAGGATGTCATCAACTTTGTCGTGGTGAACTTTAAGAGCGATATTAAAGGCGTTTTTGCTGGCAGCGTGCCGTATCTGAAACTAGCAGGTATAGTCTTGGGCGGCTGGCAAATGGCACGCGCAGCTTTGGTTGCAGAGCAGAAGCTGCAAGCTGGCGAGGGCGATGTGGGTTTTTATAAGGCTAAAATTGTCACTGCAAGATTCTTTGCAGATCATATTCTGTCTGCGGCGCAAGGGTTGCGTTCGTCCATCGTGGATGGCAGCACTGGCGTACTCGCGATGAGTGAAGATCAATTCTAATCAACGCAGCTTCAAACAATAACGGCACAAGATTTCTTGTGCCGTTATTTTTTGAGTTTTAAGTTGGTATAACCCAGATTTTCCATGAGGCGCACCTGCGGTGCTATTGGCATGCTGACGGCGCATTTTCGGTCATTTTTTCTGCTCTTCGTTGCAAATAGCTCGCTATTGGCGCCTCATTCGCAGCAAAACTGCCTCGACAAGTGCATCCGTCATCATTGTCAATCCTCATGGAAATTCTGGGTTTAACCGTAAGCGCCGCCGGTATAAAGTAAATCGAAACTACGCGCCAGAACGAAAATCAGTGCCATTGCGCCGAGGCCAAGCGTTAATACCAAAAGCAGCGCCAGAGGCCAGGTTGATTCGCTCGTTTGACCAGAATCCGCGTTGTAGTGCGCATCCCATTTTTCATCTGATTTCAATCCAAGTACAAGTGCAGTGAACATGCTCACAAGTACTGAAAAAACCCAGGGGCTCATGGTGACCAGCAATGGCAGGTTGAACAGCAAATTCGTCATCAGCAAGGAGAGCGGTAAGCTGATGAAGTGTAGCCAGGCCCATTGGTCGCGCCTGCCTGCTAAATAGAAGCGGTGAGCGCCCAGGCTACCTACGGTCGCCGCTAACAATGTGGCAATGGATTTATTTTTATGTTTTGTTGTCATTGTGGTGATTTGAGAGGAAAAAAACGATTTGGCGGATGTGTCGATGTATTTCGACACATTTAGCGAGTGGCGAAGATTTGATTTTATCGGATTTGCACCGATGCCATCGAGTTATTGGACGAGATGGGAGAAAGTAGATTTGTCTGGATTGGTTTAACCCAGATTTTCCATTTTAAATAACAATAAATTAATTCTCGTGAGAATATGATTTCACTAGTTGCTTGGGTAAGAATTACTTGCCTGTGTTCTGGTGGTTGTCGCGAATAACCTACTTTTACCTTAACCGATAAGGATAGTACTTGCATAGGAAGTCATGGACAGGCTATAATTTACGGCTTTTTCCGTCTTTAGACATTTTTTGGAAATATTATGGTCGTTATTCGTTTGGCTCGTGGTGGTGCAAAAAAGCGCCCTTTTTACAATATCGTTGCAACAGATTCACGCAATCGTCGTGATGGTCGTTTCATTGAACGTATCGGTTTTTACAATCCGGTAGCAACTGGCAATGCTGAGACTGTTCGTGTCGCAGCTGATCGCCTGGCTTACTGGCAAGGCGTAGGCGCACAATTGTCGCCAGCGGTTGCTCGCCTGGTTGCTCTGACTGCAAAAGCAGCGGCTTAATAGCTTGTCTGCGAAGTTGGCTGTCGGTTTGGCTAATACACTTGCTCCTGATGATTTGGTCCTTGTGGGCTATATCTCAGGAGCATTTGGTCTTCAGGGCTGGGTAAAGGTTCGTCCTTATTCGTCTACTGCAGATGCTGTGTTATCCGCCAAGACGTGGTGGTTAGAAAGTCCGCAGCAGCCAGAATTGCGTGATGTTGATCGTATTGAATGCAAAATTCATGGTGAAGACGTTGTTGCAAGATTGGTTGGTGTCGTCGATCGTAATGGAGCTGAGGCGCTAAAAGGTACATCGGTAAAGATCTCGCGTAAGCATTTTCCCGTATTGCCTGAGGGTGAGTTCTATTGGCTGGATCTGATCGGTTTGTCGGTTGAGAATTTGCAGGGCGAAAGTCTGGGGCAGGTACGCGATCTGATGGATAATGGCGCGCATCCAATTTTACGTGTTGCTGCTGCCGATGTTCCCGAAAGTGAACTGGCAAAATGTGAACGTTTGATTCCTTTCGTTGATAATTTTGTCAAGACAGTTGATCAGGAGGCTCGCAAAATCACGGTTGACTGGGGTTTGGATTATTAGCAAATATGATTTAGGAAATGTGTTTATGAGATCAGAAAACTATGCAGTTTGATGTCATAACGCTGTTTCCCGAAATGTTTGCCGCGTTGACTCAGTCTGGGATTACACGGCGAGCGTTCGAGCAAAAAAAATGTGAATTAGCTTTGTGGAATCCACGTGATTTCACGCTGGATAAACATCGCACCGTGGATGACAGGCCGTATGGCGGTGGTCCTGGTATGGTGATGCAGGCGAAACCCTTGCAGGCGGCAATTTTTTCAGCCAAAGAACGTCAGGCTCAATTAAGTGCAAGCTGCTCATCGCATGTGATTTATTTGTCGCCGCAGGGGAAACCCTTGACGCATCAGCGAGTGATGGATTTATCGACGCTACCTGGTTTGGTGTTGTTGTGTGGGCGTTACGAAGCGATAGATCAGCGTTTGCTAGATAGCGATGTCGATGAAGAGATCAGCCTCGGAGATTTTGTATTGTCTGGTGGCGAATTGCCTGCGATGGCATTGATGGATGCAGTAATACGACAATTGCCCGGTGTTTTACACGATGACGCGTCTGCGGTTGAAGAGAGCTTTGTTAATGGTTTGCTTGACTGCCCGCACTACACGCGTCCTGAAGTGTTTGATGATCAGACCGTGCCAGCTGTGCTGCTAGGTGGAAATCACGCTGAAATTGAAAAATGGCGTCGTCAAAAATCACTGCAAGCCAGCTTGCAAAAACGTCCGGATTTAATCGTTCAGGCACGTGCAGCTGGGTTGCTCAGTAAAGCTGATGAGAAATTTTTAAGTAGTTTGTAGAATAGTTTGTTGTCCCGTCAGATCGTATGATCTGACATTAAAGAGTGAGCTTTGGTATCTGCTAAAGTTCGCATGGTAAACCCCATCCTCTACTGAGCAATGAGTTTCATTTCATTGACGTCAGCACGATGGTCATTGGAGTATTAAAAATGGATTTAATCCAAACTTTAGAGGCAGAAGAAATTGCTCGCCTCGGTAAGAAGATTCCTGATTTCGCACCTGGCGATACAGTCATCGTTAGCGTTAACGTAGTTGAAGGCACACGTAAGCGTGCTCAGGCTTACGAAGGCGTTGTGATTTCTCGTCGTAACCGTGGTCTGAATTCAAACTTCATCGTTCGTAAAATTTCATCTGGTGAAGGCGTTGAGCGTACATTCCAATTGTATTCTCCGTTGATCGCTTCGATCGAAGTGAAGCGTCGTGGTGATGTACGTCGTGCTAAATTGTATTACTTGCGTGAACGTTCAGGTAAATCTGCTCGTATTAAAGAGAAATTGCCAACCCGCAAGACAGCAGCACCAAAAGTAGCATCAAAAGCAGCGTAATATTTGCTTGATTGGTATGTTGAAAAAAGGGATGCCACTGGCGTCCCTTTTTTATTTGTGCTTTAGAAGAAGAGAATATTTTGCTGAAGTTGATTTTTAATCCTGAGGATCTGCCGATACATTCGATTGCGACCGAGGGCGCGGTGCCGTCTGCGCATCTCAATGGTGAATGGCTGCGACAGCGTTTTAACCAACCACCTCCCTGGACGCCTGAATCGACGGATGAAAATTTGCTGGCCAATGTACCCACTTTTAAGCATGCCGCGGTATTGATTCCGCTGGTATTGCATGATGATGGAATTGGTTTGGTGCTGACACATCGCGCTGCGCACCTGAATAATCACGCCGGACAAATTAGTTTTCCAGGCGGACGGGTTGAAACGGCAGACGTTTCCAGCATAGAAACAGCGTTGCGCGAGGCACAGGAAGAGATCGGACTTGATCGTCACCATGCCGATGTGATTGGCGTGTTGCCGCTGTACCGCACCGTTACCGGTTATGAGATAACACCAGTTGTTGCTCTGCTTCGCCCTCCTATTGTACTCACGCCTGACCCGGTTGAAGTTGCCTCCATTTTTGAAGTGCCGATGAGTTTTTTGATGGACGCGAAAAACCATCAGCGTCGCTCAATTGCAATGCCAAATGGCGAGGGCGTACGCACATTTTATGCGATGCCCTATCAGCGGCACTTCATTTGGGGTGCCACAGCCGGGATGCTACGTAACTTATTTCATTTACTTCGCGCTTAAACGCATAACTCGTTTGTTTTGAAAACGATATGAAGTGCAAACCGGAACATGCTTCAAAATATTGTTAAATCAGTTTACACTTGCCGCATTCACAAATTCACTCCACACCGGAAAAGATCGAAGATCCCCAGCCATGACATTTCTTTCCATACTTTTTGCCTTACTCATCGAACAATTGAAACCATTGCGGGTAGATAATCCGATTTATCTGCAAGTGCAAAATCTCGCCGCCAAGGTTGAGGGCTGGTGTAATGCGGGCAAAGCGAAACATGGGCGTACGGGTTGGTGGATTGTGGTTGGCTCATTAACTGTTCCCACCGCGCTGATTTATTGGTTATGCATGTATATCAACCCTTTTGCGGCCTTGGTATGGAATGTCATCATTGTCTATCTAACGCTCGGTTTTCGTCGATACAGCCATTACTTCACGTCGATACAACTTGCCTTGAGTTCAGGCGATGAGGCCGCTGCCAGAAAGTTTTTGGCCGAATGGACAAATCGCGACACGACAGATTTAGATGTCACAGAAATTTCTCGTCTTGCCGTAGAGCGCTCATTAATCGCCTCGCATCGCAATGTATTCGGCGTATTTTTTTGGTTCCTGATGCCTGTCGGGCCAGCTTGCGCAGTGATGTATCGTTTGGCAGAATTTCTCTCAAGGCAATGGAATGAGCCTGAGAATATGAGAAATGAAGAGTTTGGCCAATATGCGACCAAATTTTTCTACTGGATAGATTGGGTTCCGGCGCGTCTGACTGCGGTTGCTTTTGCCGTGGTGGGTAATTTTGAAGATGCGATTTACTCATGGCGCAATTATGCAAGTCGCTGGCCTGACGAGTTGGTCGGGATTATTTTATCGGCTGGCGGCGGTGCCATCGGGGTACGTCTGGGTGAGCCAGAAACCAAAGCGATTATCTTGAATGTGGATGCGAGTGCGGTCGATATGGATAGCCTGGAACTGGAAAGCCAGCCTGGCCTGGAGGCATCGCCGCGGTCTCTGCAAAGCGCGGTCGGCTTGGTCTGGCGTGCCTTGTTATTGTGGATGTTGTTGTTATTGTTACTGTCGTTTTCTATGTGGCTATAGTGACATGGTGATGCCTGGCGCATCCTTGCCGCAGATAGAAATTTGCCCGCCTGTGATTGCCGATGCAAATGCGCTGCTTGATTTCGAAATGTCAAACCGTGCCTTTTTTGAGACGAGAATCAATGCAAGGCCCGCGAACTTTTATAGCTATCAAGCAGTACGCTATTCAATTGAAGAAGCCGGCCAGCATAGACTGCTGGGTACTGCCTATCAATTTCTGATTAAATCTTCCGGTAACATCCTTGGCCGGGTCAATCTCTCTGGAATCGAAAAACGTTACTACAATAAGGCGACTCTGGGCTACAGAATCGCTGAGTGCGGCAGTGGTAAAGGTATTGCAACGTGCGCAGTAAATCTGGTATTAAACTTAGCCTTCGAGACGCTTGGTTTGTGGCGCATCGAAGCCCTTGTGCGCGACGATAATGTTGGCTCCGTGCGGGTGCTGGAAAAAAATGACTTTGCTGTTTTTGGCCGTGCAAAACAAGCTATGTATTTCAACCAGACTTGGCACGACGTACTACATTTTGAATGTTGCTCACCAAAAGGCCCACTCGCCTTAATTGGCGGCACAGCGCAAACCTAGTGCAGACTTAATGCAGACATTACCAGGGTAATTTCTCCCCTGTATAAGAGTAAAACTCCCCGCTATCGTCTGACGTCAAACTATCCAATACCTTCAGCATATCGCTGGCTGCATCGTGCGCCGGACGGCCTATTTCTGCGCCGCGGAAAGGCTGTGATAAAGACGAATTCACTGTGCCCGGGTGCAATGCAATCATTGTCGTATTGGGCTGCGTTCGTTTGATCTCGATGGCAGCGGTCTTTATCAGCATATTCAACGCAGTTTTGGAGGCGCGATAGCTGTACCAGCCGCCCAAGCGATTATCTTCTATGCTGCCCACTTTGGCCGAGAGAATTGCCATCACGGCTTTGTCTTTAGCCAGTAGTTTAGAAAAATGCCGCATCACCATTGCAGGACCAAAAG
>JACMRF010000115.1 GCA_014376575.1 Undibacterium sp. | reverse complement strand
TATAGGTTCTGGTTTAGGTGCGAGTACTCAGCCATTAGAGGAACTTGATCCCGAAGCATTGCTTGGAAATTCCCTTTCTGAAGATATGTTAGAGTCAATTAGTATTATTGATACTGCCTCAGGCTTGACTGATGATGCAATCTCGACGCAAGACTCAATAAATATTAAGGCTAGTGATGCCGAGTCGTTCGATATCGGTAGTTTGGATTTTGATTTGGATATTCCAAATTCAGGGGCTGCGGATAAATTTGGAAGCCCTTTGTTGCCAGAAAATTTAGCTAGGGTGCAAAAAATAATTGACGAAGATCCAGTAGTAGATTTTGGAACAATTGATTTTCAGTTAAATAATAATGGGATTACATTAGACTCATTAGGTACAAAAATAGAAGATTCATCCAAAGTTAGTGTAAGCACTGATCAAACCAATGTTAATGAAATTGCTTTTGAATCTGCGTCAACATCTGGAATGTTAATTAATTCTGCTTCTATTGAAGCATTACCACATTTAGACTCGACTGATGCTCTAGATCAGCAAGATGTTAAATTAGAAGCTCAAATTGGCGCATTCGAGTTTGATTTGTCCGGAATCAATCTTGACTTGAATTCAAAAGATGTTGAATTAGAGTTAACACCAGAAGAAAAGCAAACTTATAACGCTGAAATGGCGACTAAACTTGATTTGGCCGTGGCATACCATGAAATTGGCGATAAAGAAGGTGCTCGCGAGCTATTGGACGAGGTATTGAAAGGTGGGACGCGGGATCAGATCGAAAAAGCAAAAAATATGTTGATCCACTTAATGTAGAAATTTTTTAACAAACGGGCGTGGCATTTGCGTTGGTCCGTTTTTTTATAATCACAAAGAAGTTGTTTATGGAATTGAAGCGCATAGTTTTTGGTGTGCAATACGATGGTAGTTGCTGGCATGGATGGCAAACTCAGCCAAACGGCAAAACTGTTCAGGATGTTCTTGAGAATGCATTGTCGGCATTTTCTAAATGTGCTGTTTTAACAAGTTGTGCTGGTCGCACAGACGCCGGAGTTCATGCGATTGAGCAAGTTGTTCACTTTGATACAAAACTTAACAGATCTATGTATTCTTGGGTAAACGGGGTAAATGCTTTTTTGCCACCATCAGTTGCGGTTTGCTGGGCTCAGGAGGTGCCTTTTTTGGATCCCGAAGCACATGATAATTTTCACGCTCGATTTAGTGCATATGCACGTACTTATCATTATGTTTTGTATAACAATGCTATTCGTTCACCGTTATGGGTTCAGCGTGCGGGCTGGGTATATCGGCCGCTCGACGTGAATTTGATGCGTCAAGGTGCAAATTATTTAATAGGAGAACACGATTTTACAGTTTTTAGAGCTGCATCTTGTCAGGCGAAATCTCCAGTCAAGCATATGTATGATATTAAAATCATACAAAACGAGGATCTTATTGTATTAAGTTTTCATGCAAATGCTTTTCTGCATCATATGGTTCGTAATTTGGTTGGTGCGTTAATATATGTCGGCCTGAGTAAAAAAAAACCGGGTTGGATATTGGAGTTATTGCAAAGTTGCAACCGAAGTCTTTCTGCCCCAACTTTTATGCCGGATGGTTTGTATCTCGCAAAAATTGATTATGATGAAAAATGGAACTTGCCCCAAAGTTCAGCATGTAATCTGCCTGGATTCTTTTTTTCCTAGATGATGTAGGCATTGATATTAAATGCATGTGTTTTTGCAATAAATGTTAATGGTCCATAATATTATTATCGATATTCGATGTGCTACGCTCGAAACTCAAAATATGAATTTCGGGCTTTCCTGGTTGAAATCCGGTAAAATGATAGCCCGCGTAACCCAATCATTAGGCGCTCGCCTGGGGATATTCGCCCAGCTTTGAGTGCCTTTTTTGTAATCGGCTTTTTGTCTCCCTAATGAATAACATTCGTAATTTTTCTATCATCGCTCACATTGATCATGGTAAGTCAACACTAGCAGATCGTATTATCCAGTTGTGTGGAGGCTTGTCTGACCGTGAAATGGAAGCGCAGGTGCTCGATTCCATGGATATTGAACGCGAACGCGGAATTACTATCAAGGCACAGACAGCTGCGCTATCTTACAGAGCGCGAGATGGGGAAATCTATAATCTTAACTTAATTGATACTCCGGGCCACGTTGACTTTAGCTACGAAGTTAGCCGCTCTCTGTCTGCTTGTGAAGGGGCTTTGCTTGTAGTTGACGCTTCTCAGGGTGTTGAGGCGCAGACTGTTGCTAACTGCTACACTGCTATAGAACTTGGTGTTGAAGTCGTGCCAGTTTTGAATAAAATTGATTTGCCTTCGGCAGACCCAGAGAATGCTGTAAATGAAATTGAAGAAGTCATTGGGATCGATGCCGCCGATGCGGTACATTGTTCTGCAAAAACAGGTTTGGGTGTGCAAGATGTTTTGGAATCCTTAATCATTAAAGTGCCAGCTCCTAAGGGTGATCCTAACGCGCCTTTGCAGGCATTAATTGTTGACTCTTGGTTTGATAACTATGTTGGTGTTGTAATGCTGGTACGTATTTTTAATGGCACCTTGCGACCAAAAGATAAAATATTGTTTATGGCGACCGAAGCCCAGCATATTGTTGAGAGTGTTGGTGTGTTCACTCCCAAGTCGTTGTCTCGACCGCAACTTTCTGCTGGGCAAGTAGGCTTCATTATTGCTGGAATTAAAGAATTAAAATCGGCTAAGGTTGGCGATACAATTACAATCGTTGGCAAGCAAGCCACTCAGGCTTTGCCTGGGTTTAAAGAAGTTCAACCTCAGGTTTTTGCGGGATTATTTCCGGTTGAAGCAAATCAATATGACGCATTGCGCGATTCCTTGGAAAAGCTAAAGCTTAATGATGCAGCATTGATGTACGAACCTGAAGTCTCTCAAGCGCTAGGCTTTGGTTTTCGGTGTGGTTTTCTTGGATTATTACACATGGAAATCGTTCAGGAGCGCCTGGAGCGTGAGTTTGATATGGATCTTATTACAACGGCTCCAACCGTTATCTATGAGGTCGTTATGGGCGATGGAAGCATATCGTTAGTTGATAATCCGTCTAAAATGCCTGATCCGTCAAAGGTAGAAGAAATTCGAGAGCCAATCGTTAATGTTAACTTGTACATGCCTCAGGAATACGTGGGCTCAGTCATTACTTTATGTACATCAAAGCGTGGTGTGCAATTGGACATGAACTACCATGGCCGACAAGTTAAGTTGACATATGAAATGCCAATGGCTGAAATTGTTTTGGATTTTTTTGATAAACTTAAATCGACTTCACGTGGATATGCGTCAATGGATTACGAGTTTAAGGAATATCGCGCTGCGGATGTTGTTAAAGTTGATATCTTGATTAATAGTGAAAAAGTTGATGCCTTAGCTATTATTGTTCATCGTTCCAATAGTCATTATCGAGGTCGTGCGGTCGCCGCCAAGATGCGAGAGCTTATTCCGCGTCAAATGTTCGATGTGGCTATCCAGGCTGCGATAGGTTCAAATATCATCTCTCGCGAAAATGTCAAGGCATTAAGGAAGAATGTCTTGGCGAAATGTTATGGTGGCGATATTAGCCGTAAGCGTAAACTCTTAGAAAAGCAAAAGGCAGGCAAGAAACGCATGAAGCAAGTTGGATCCGTTGAAATACCTCAAGAAGCGTTTTTGGCAATTTTACAAGTGGAAGATAAATGAATTTTCAATTAATTTTAGGAAATTTTGCTCTAATTCTATTCGTACTCACAATAGTTACCGGAGTGATTTGGTTTTTGGATGTTTACTTTTTTGCGAAGCAACGCCGAGCAACTGCCGACAAGGCCTTGGTAGATTTTGACGCACGAAGTGTAAAGTTGAGTGCGGATGGAATCCGATTAGAAGGAGGTAGTCGGAGCGAATTGGAAAATAGGTTGCTTAAACAACCAGCATGGATCGAATACTCAGGTAGTTTTTTTCCTGTAATTGCATTGGTTTTTTTCTTAAGGTCATTTTTATATGAGCCGTTCAAAATTCCGTCAAGTTCGATGTTGCCTACTTTGTATGTCGGTGATTTAATACTTGTTAATAAGTTCATCTATGGGATACGCTTGCCAATTATTAATAAAAAAATATTGGAGGTTGGTAACCCTCAGCGCGGTGATGTCATGGTGTTTAAATATCCTGAAAACCCGAATTTGGACTATATTAAACGTGTGGTAGGTGTTCCTGGCGATAAAATTGTTTATCAAAACAAGCGATTATCTGTAAACGGAAGGCAGATTTTTTATGAGCCATTACCTGACTTTTTGGACGACGAGCGTTTAAGTTATTCAAATCAATTTGAAGAAAACCTGACAGGTGTAAAACATAGAATACTTAACGACGCGAGGGTACCAGCCTTTGTGAGGGATCCCCATCAGTTTCCAAACAGGAAGTTATGTAGTTACGATGAACTGGGATTTTCTTGTACTGTTCCAGCCGCGCAATACTTCATGATGGGCGATAATCGCGACAATAGTTTGGATAGTCGTTATTGGGGGTTCGTTCCAGACAAGAACATTGTTGGTAAAGCTTTTTTTATTTGGATGAATTTTAGTAGTCTAAAACGTATTGGTGGTTTTTAATAACTAATAGGATTCGAATAGCATGGAAAATAGTAATTTCTTGTTTCGTCGGCAGCATGGAATTTCCCTTATTGGTCTAATTTTAACTTTGGCTGTCCTCGTGGTTATAGCTATTTTTGGAATGAAAGTCGTCCCCTCTTTCATAGAATTTATGTCAGTAAAAAAGGCTATAGTTTCTGCTCAGAAAGCAGGTTCTACGGCTAGAGAAATTCAGAATAGCTTTGATAAGCAAGCTGAGGTCGGATATATTGATTCGCTGAAGGGAAAAGATTTGTTCATTGTAAGAAATGGTGAAGTCATGGAAGTGAGCTTTGCATATACAAAAAAAATCCCTTTAGTTGGATCAGCGAGTCTACTAATGGAATACGCTGGAACAACTGCAAAAAGCGGTGAAATAACGAAATGAGTGGAATAAAACGATTCCCATTATGAACGAACAGTTATTGCAAAAAAAATTGGGTCACCAGTTTAGAGACGCTGCATTATTGCAGCAGGCGCTGACACATAGAAGTCATAGTGCTTTACATAATGAACGCCTTGAATTCTTGGGTGATTCTATATTAAATTGTGTTATAGCCTCTTTGTTGTTTGACCGGTTTCCCAGTATTGATGAGGGTGATCTATCGAGGGTACGTGCGAATTTAGTAAAGCAACAGTCCTTGTACGAAATCGCGCAACGAATAGAATTGTCGCAGTTTTTGCGATTAGGTGAGGGAGAGTTGAAGTCTGGAGGGTTTCGCCGTCCATCAATTTTAGCTGATACTTTAGAGGCTCTTTTTGGAGCAGTCTTTCTTGATGCCGGTTTTGATGCAGCACGAGAAGTAATTAAATTGCTTTACACTCAAATATTGGTGATAGTTGATCCTACTACTCTTGGTAAAGATGCCAAGACGTTGCTGCAAGAATTCTTGCAAAGTAAAAAAATAGCATTGCCCTTGTATAATGTGGTCGCGACCCATGGCGCGGCTCACAACCAAGAGTTTGAAATTGAATGTATCGTACCAAAGTTGGAGATACAAGTGTTCGGTGCTGGCGGAAGTCGTCGTGCTGGAGAGCAAGCTGCCGCCAAGCTGGCATTGGAAACAGCACTAGCATTGCTTTCAAAGGTACCTGGTTCTCGTAAAAGTAAACCAAGGACATCTCAATTGAAATTGACTGGGATTGCGACCGTCCAAACAGATTCTCTTGGAAGTAATAATATAAAATTTCCAATACAACATACTCAAACGGATTCATCTACTAGCCAAACGGCATTAGAGGAAGCCTTGCAGCACAACCTACGTCCAAAAACCGCATGAATGAATCATTAAATACACCTGAATTTCGTTGTGGCTACATTGCTATAGTCGGCCGGCCAAACGTTGGTAAGTCTACTTTAATGAATGCCTTGATAGGTGCGAAAGTAAGTATTACTTCGCGAAAGGCGCAAACTACAAGGCATCGTATTACTGGAATACAGACGAAAGAAAACACACAATATGTATATGTTGATACGCCAGGCTTTCAGACTCGCCACGCAAACCCTTTAAATCGCACTTTAAATAGAACGGTGACAAATACACTCACCGCATCAGATGTAATTTTATTTATTATCGAAGCTGGTACCTTTGGTCCGGCGGATCAGCAAGTGATAGATCTGCTACCAAAAAATGTACCATGTATTTTGGTCATTAATAAATCTGATCGTGTTAAAGATAAGGCTGTCATGATGCCGTTCGCGCAAAAAATCATGGCCCTTTTTCCTTTTTCAGCAGTGGTTCCAGTGTCCGCGACTTTAGGATTTCAGCTGGAAAATCTTGAAGGTGAGATCAAGAAATATTTACCATTAAACTCTCCTATCTTCGGCCAAGACGATATTACTGACCGAAGCGAAAAATTTCTTGCGACTGAAATTGTTAGAGAGAAATTATTCCGCTTTGTTGGGGATGAACTGCCATACACAAGCACCGTTTTGATTGAGAAGTTTGAGCAAGAAGGTGATTTACGTCGTATATTTATCGTTATTCTTGTTGAACGTGATGGTCATAAGTCAATGGTGATAGGAAATAAGGGTGCACGCCTCAAAGATATATCAACGCAATCACGCCAGGATATGGAGAAGTTATTTGGCGGCCCTGTTTATCTCGAGATTTGGATAAAGGTTAAGTCCGGTTGGGCTGATAATGAAGCAGGATTGCGTGCTTACGGTTACGAATAGAAAGTTAATAACGGATAGTATTTCTTTGAATGTTAATTTAGTGCTTGAATCTAAGCATAAGGAAGATCAATCTATAGCTATTTCACCTTTGCCAAGAACAACACGTCCTAAACGAATCTCGGCGAAAGAATTGCGGATATCGGGTCAGCCTAGTTTCGTACTTCATTCGTATCCTTATAAGGAAACGAGTTTGATAGTTGATGTATTTAGTCGAGAATATGGACGCGTGGCTTTGGTCGCAAAAGGTGCAAAGCGTCCACACTCACAGCTGCGTGCCGCATTGCAGACTTTTCAGCCATTAAGTATGGGATGGAGTGGCAAATCTGAAATTAGAACGTTAATTTCTGCTGAGTGGGTAGGGGGAATGTTGCCATTAGAAAAATCGGCGTTGTTATGTGGATTTTATTTGAACGAACTTTTGGTGAAGTTCTTGGTTCGCGATGAACCCCATGCTATTTTATTTGACCACTATGTGTCTACAATCAATCAGCTTGCACATAATGAATCAATGCCGATTGTACTCAGGAAATTTGAGCTATGTTTGCTAAGAGCATCTGGCTTAATTGGTGATCTAACATCATGTTCCGCGCCCCCCCAAAAAGTTTCTAAAGATATGTTATATGTAGTTGACCCACAGCACGGAGTGAGAGCAGCCCAATCTTCAGAAAAAATGCCTCAGGTGCTGGGTCAGACCTTGATAGACATGAATAATGGCGAATATCTAGATATGACAACACAAATGCAAAGTAAAATATTGATGCGGTTTTTGTTAGCTTACCATTTGCATGGGATCCCTCTCAATACTAGAAAAATTCTCATTGATCTGAAAAATTTATGAACATACATCAACAAACCCAATTGATAGAATTAGGCGTTAATATTGATCATATCGCAACCTTGCGAAACGCCCGTGGAACGAGTTACCCTGATCCGCTGCAAGCGGCATTGTTAGCAGAGGAAGCTGGTGCTGACTGCATCACCCTTCATATGCGAGAAGATCGTCGACACATAAAGGATAGCGACGTTGAGCGAATTCGTCCCAGACTGATAACGCGAATGAATTTGGAGACTGCAGTTACTCAAGAAATGCTTGATTTTGCTTGCCGCTTAAGGCCTCAAGATGTTTGTCTTGTTCCTGAGCGGCGGGAGGAACTGACGACTGAGGGCGGGCTTGACGTAATTAAATATTTTTCCCAGGTAAAGTCTGCGGTCAAACAATTACAAACAGAAGGTATAAGGGTTAGTTTATTCATTGACTCAGAAATAAATCAAATTCAAGCTGCCGATGAATCGGGTGCGACGGTCATAGAAATTCACACAGGTCGTTATGCAGACGCAAGTACTCGCGCGGAGCAAGATCGAGAATTTCAACGTGTTCGGCGTGGTATTTTAGAAGGCGTGAAACGTGGATTGAAAGTTAACGCAGGACACGGATTGCATTATACAAATGTTCAGGCAATTGCAGAAATAGCAGAGATAACAGAATTAAACATTGGGCATGCGATTGTCGCTCAGGCGGTTTTTGTTGGCTGGGCTAAAGCTGTAAGTGACATGAAGTCGATCATGGTGAAATCAAGGCTGACTACAAAGTGATTTTTGGTGTCGGTACCGATATCGTTCAAATGTCTCGTATCAAGATGGCATCGCAGCATGATGGTGATCGTTTTTCTGAGAAGATACTTGGTGCTGAAGAGTTTGCGATTTATAGTGATCGGAAGGTAAAGTCATATGTGCGAGGACTGCGATTTTTAGCTTCGCGGTTTGCCGCAAAAGAAGCATTCTCAAAGGCAATTGGTTTGGGTATGCGACTGCCGATGACTTGGCAATCATTGCAAATATTAAACTCGCCAAGTGGGAAACCGACTATCGCACCGAACGGTGGTCTATTGGATTGGATGAATGAGCGAGGTTTAAGTGCTCATATATCAATGTCAGATGAAGCAGAGTACGCAGTCGCTTTTGTTATTGTAGAACAAATCTGTTAGAGTTGATATGCCTGAGTTACCTCATCTTGATGTGCGCACTATTGTGCTTGATACCGTGGCGAAATTACCTAATTTGCCAGGTGTTTACCGCTATTTTGATGTTCAAGACAATGTATTGTATGTTGGTAAAGCACGAGACCTGAAAAAACGTGTTTCCAGTTATTTTCAAAAAACATTGAGTAGCCCGCGCATTGCGATGATGGTTGGCAAAATAGTGCGACTTGAAACCACTGTCACTCGCAGCGAGGCGGAAGCCTTGATTTTAGAAAATAATTTAATCAAAGCATTGCGACCGCGCTATAACATCTTATTTCGTGACGATAAATCATATCCTTATTTAAAGATTACGAATGAGCGAACTCCACGTATGACTTATTATCGTGGTGCTGTAGACAAAAAACATCAATATTTTGGCCCCTTCCCCTCGGCGTGGGCGGTAAAAGAGTCGATGCAGCTTCTGCAAAAAATCTTTCTGTTGCGCAGTTGTGAAGATAGCGTATTCGTAAATCGTACCAGACCCTGTTTGTTACATCAAATTTGTCGATGCAGCGCGCCTTGCGTCAGCATCATTTCGAACGACGATTATTTAGCTGATGTTGAGAATGCAGGAAAATTTTTGCGCGGTCGTCAATCAGAGGTGATGCAAAACCTTGAGTCCAAAATGCTAGGATATGCTGAGCAGCTTAAATTTGAACAGGCAGCATTGGTACGTAATCAGATGTCGGCATTATCAAAAATTTTGCACCAGCAAAGCATGGAAACGATTACCGATAGCGATATTGATATTATTGCGGTAATCGTTGAAGGCGGGCAGGCGTGCGTCAATCTCGCCATGGTACGTGGTGGCCGACATTTGGGTGATCGCGCCTATTTTCCTAGTCATGTTGAAGATGCTCAATTAGCAACCGAAGATCATATCGAAGTTGAAGTATTGACTGCCTTTTTAGCACAGCACTATGCGGATCAGTTTATACCTTCCCAATTGATACTGAATGTAGAGTTTGATGCTCCAGATCTCATGGTCGCATTAATGGCGCAGTGCGGTCATCGTATCCAATGCACGTTTCAACCACAAGAGCAAAGGCGTGCCTGGCTAGAAATGGCAGTTAAAGGCGCGCGCTTGTCCTTGGTACGTATGTTGTCTGAACAAGGTTCACAACAAACTCGTACTCGTTCTTTGGTCAGCATGTTGGAATTGGAGATCGAAAATATCGATCAATTGCGGATAGAGTGTTTTGATATCAGCCACACTCAGGGGGAGGCGACGCAAGCCTCTTGTGTGGTATTTCATCATCACGTTATGCAAAATTCCGAGTATCGTCGCTTCAACATCAATGACATTATCCCTGGTGATGATTACGCTGCAATGCGACAAGTGATAATGAGGCGATACGAGAAAATGGGGAGTATTGCCGCTAAAAAAAATGTCGATAGTATCGATATTGAAATTGACAGAATCATGCCCGATATCATTTTGATCGATGGTGGTAAAGGGCAAGTAGAGGTTGCGCGTCAGGTATTTGCTGAGCTGGGACTTGATATAAGTCTGCTTGTAGGCGTTGCGAAAGGAGAGGGGCGTAAAGTCGGTTTGGAGACTTTGGTGTTTGTTGACGGGCGAGCACCCAAAGAGTTGGGCAAGGAATCTTCTGCACTTATGTTGATTGCACAGATTCGCGATGAGGCGCATCGATTTGCGATTACTGGCATGCGTGCCAAACGCGCTAAAACAAGACAAACTTCTCAATTAGAAGAGATCGAAGGTGTAGGGCCTAAGCGGAGACAGCGCTTGCTTGTTCGTTTCGGTGGCTTAAAAGGGGTTGCCGATGCGAGCGTTGAGGATCTGACCGCGGTGGAGGGAATATCAAAGCAACTAGCCGAAGAAATCTACAAGCGATTGCGCTAGGTGGTAACGTGATCCATTTGGGCCTGAATAACGTTCAGGTGGTTTAAATTTTATTATTTACGCGCTTTATTAGCAACTTTATACAGTTGGCAAATATAATCACCGACATTAACTTTTTCAGCGATTGAAAATATGCCATTTAATTTTCCTATTTTGCTGACCTGGCTGCGCGTAGCACTTATCCCGCTAGTGGTAGGCGTGTTTTATTTGCCTCATAGCTGGTTACCACGCGCGGATCAAAACTTTGCATCCACAGCGGTGTTTATTGTCGCTGCGGTAACTGATTGGTTTGATGGGTTTCTTGCCCGTCGATGGAACCAAACTTCCGCTTTCGGGGCCTTTCTTGATCCAGTCGCCGATAAACTGATGGTCGCAGGTGCGTTATTGGTATTGGTGCAGCTTGATCGCGTCAACGCAGTGATAGCGTTTGTGATTATTGGGCGCGAAATCACTATTTCTGCCTTGCGCGAGTGGATGGCGCAAATCGGTGCTTCAAAATCGGTTGCTGTTAGCAGTTTAGGTAAAATTAAGACAGCAGCACAGATGATTGCTATTCCTATGATGTTGTACCACGGAGTATTGTTCAACGTAATAGATACTGTTTTGTGGGGTAATTGGCTTTTAGTGTTGGCTGCCATATTAACGGTGTGGTCAATGTTTTATTATTTGAGTAAGGCTTGGCCTTTGATTAAGGAAACTGCAGACAAAAGATCTTGACACAAAGTGTCTCTGATATATAATGTGCGCCTGTTGTTGATGCGGGAGTAGCTCAGTTGGTAGAGCGCAACCTTGCCAAGGTTGAGGTCGAGAGTTCGAGCCTCTTCTCCCGCTCCAGCTTTATTGGCGTTGTGAAAAGTAGTTGTTTTGATTGCGGGAGTAGCTCAGTTGGTAGAGCGCAACCTTGCCAAGGTTGAGGTCGAGAGTTCGAGCCTCTTCTCCCGCTCCAGCTTTATTGGCATTGTGAAAAGTAGTTGTTTTGATTGCGG
>JACMRF010000114.1 GCA_014376575.1 Undibacterium sp. | reverse complement strand
TGCAAGGTATCTCGCCCCGCGATATGCCGTCGGCCTCCAGCCTGTTCAATATGACGCGGAATCTGGGCGGCTCTATCGGCATTGCCTTGCTCGCCACGACCCTGACCAATCGCGAACATTTTCACTCAGCCCGTCTGGGTGAGTCAATATCGCTCTACGCTGCGCCGACCCAACTGCGGATAGATCAGCTGACGCAATCATTTATGTCGCATGGCGTAGATGCCGTGACAGCCGGCAATCAGGCTCTGCTCGCCATCGACAGCATCGTGCGGCGAGAATCCTACGTCATGGCTTACAACGATGGTTTCTGGATCATGGGCGTTGCCCTGATCAGCTGCATTGCTGCGCTGTGGTTTGCCAACAAAGTCAAAGCACCTTCCGGCCCCGGCGCTGGTGCGGGTGCGCACTAGCTCAACACTAGTGCCAATTATTCAAATAATAAACTGAGGTAATGCGTATGTTAAAACCCTTGATCTTGAGTGCAATGCTGGCGGCGATAGCAGGCTGCGGTACCGTAGGTAGCAATTTCGTCACGCCACAAGGCCCAAGCACTGCAGCCTATCGTCATATTCAGGCAAACGATTTGCCAACCACCCGTCTGGCTACGCAATGGTGGACGGTATTTGGCGATGCAACATTAGATGCGCTTGAACAACGCGCGCTGATACAAAATCCCGGCATCAAAGCCAGTGCCCAGCGGCTACTGCAGGCACAAGCACAACTAGGCATGCTGCAAGCGGCGCAGTACCCAAGCATCAGCGCGGCGACCGGCATCAGCAACTCACGCACCTCTAGCAATACCTCACAAGGTATCGCGTTTGGACACCGCAGTATCGTGGGTAACAACTACTCGGTTGGCGCATCGATGTCGTATGAAATTGATCTGTGGGGGCGCGTCAAACATATCGTTGAAGCCGCAGATGCGCAAACCCTGGCGGCGCAGGATGATCATGACGGCGTGATGCTATTGCTATCCGCACAGATAGCGGCGAGCTACTGGCAATTGCGTGGTATGGACGCCGAAATGGCGATCCTACAAGGGGCACTGGGAACACGCATAGAATCAGAACAACTGATCGAAGCGCGATTGAATGGCGGCCTGTCGAACGAGCTTGATGTATCGCGTGCGCGTATCGAACGCGCCAATGCACAAGCCGATTTGCACGAAGTGCAGCGCCAGCGCAATCTGATCGAGCATAGCCTGGCAACGCTGGTTGGCGTTTCGCCATCGACCGTAATGGTGTCAACGACGGCCAGTGATTTACCTCTTCCGCCCACTATTCCGGTCGGCTTACCCGCCAGCCTGCTGGCGCAACGCCCGGATCTGGCCGCCAGTGTCGCCAGCTTACGTGGACTCAACGCCCAGGTTGGTGTCGCCGAAGGTGCGTTTTATCCTTCCGTCACACTGACTGCCAACTTCGGCTACGCATCAGAAAGCTTACGTGAACTGGCGCAAGGCGGATCACGCCAATTTAGCCTGGGGCCTTTCGCCTTATCACTGCCTCTCTTCGATGGTGGCCGCAACAAGGCAAACCTGAGCATGGCTAAAGCCCGCTATGACGAAGCAGTGGCAAATCACGAAAGTAAATTATTAAATGCGCTGCGGGAAGTAGAAGATGCGCTGTCCGACACCCAGCAACGCGAACGCCAATCGCAAGCACAGGACCAAGCCAAACAAGCTGCGGCGCGCGCCTTTCTAGTGGCGCAGGCGCGTTATGAACGTGGCATATCCAATTACCTTGATGTGATTGATGCCCAGCGCAGCGCGCTCTCGGCTGATCGTGCTGCCGTGCAAATACGCACCCAGCGTTTGCTTGCCAGTGTAGCGGTGGCCAGAGCATTAGGTGCCGGTTGGGAAAATGGCCCGGCGCTTGTGAGCATGCTGGGCAAATAAGCATTTACCTTATCTGCACAAACCAACATAGCGACTTAGCTACCGCGGTTTACCGCATCGCATCAGGCAAAAACTCAATCTGGTGTTGACGTCGCTTTTGGTGTGCAGGAAAAAAAGCCGTTGATGGTAAGACGCCCTATCCGCGGATCGGCACTGAGTTTTTCAGCATCAACAATATCGGCAGTGTGATAAATATTGCCGTCATAAAAAACGATGCGATTCCACTTCGCCGCCACTTCGCCGATTTGCTCAAAATAGGTATTTGCGCCCTGCATGTAGCGCTGTTCGATGGCATATTTTTTTGTAAAATCGAGTGACGACATATGCAGCGAATCGTGGACCAGCTCATCAGTTTCCTCGACTGATTTTTTGGGCGCGTAAAAGCTGGTACCACCCAAGCTGCTGTCCTTGAAAAGATAGAGCACAGAGGCGGCCTTCATCAGGTTTTCTGGACCGCTTACATCGCGATGACAAAGTGAGTGGACTGGCCGCAACTGATCATGTCGTAATGTCGTCATCGAAAACCGCGAGAGCGTTTGCACCAAGCGACGCGCATGAATACGATGGCGAATATGCTGCAAAAAAAACTCCGCCACGGCGTCGTTTATCTCGGTAGACATGTGCAATTCTATCCCGGGATATCCGGGGGATTTACCTTTGCCAGCAAGGCAAAAATCAGATTGCTGATCAGCCGCAACTGTCAACCATAACTCCGGGTCTTTCAGCGCATCGTCGATCACAAAGCACGACTGGCCATTGGCGAGATCAACTATCTGTATATGCGGATTGGGATTAAAAATGGCGACCCCTTCAAAATAAAAAATAGTGGTAAGCGACTTACTTCCGACACGAAAACATCAACGCTCATCTTGTCGCAACGACGCCACCCAGCTTCAGCAAATCAATGCAGTGGATGCATTTTATGCGGGTTTCTTAACATTTAAAAATAGGCCACGCCATTTTCAATATTATTTCATTGCGAACGCCACCCAGCCTACACGATCAATTGGATTTAAAAATAAGCGACTTCAAGCGCTGCAATTTTGGGTACACCACAGGCACCGTCAACATCGTACTGGCGATTGCCATCAACAGTAGAGCCGTAAAAGTTTCGCTGGTAATGATATTTTTATCGAGCAAAATATTGACAAATATAATCATGATCAAGGCCTTGGTTTGTAACAGCCAACCAATGATAGAGGCCTCGCCTTTTTCCCATTTAAGTATTTTCCCTGCAACGTGAATGCCCACCAGTTTGCCACTGACCGAGGCAATCAATAGCACTGCAGCGGCAACAAATACCATCACCCCACCCATCGCCCAATTCGTACGCAACCCAGTACTCAAGAAAAACACAGGCATGATCGCCAACAAAACATGATGGCGCATCAAATCCATTTTTTCCTGATTGAACCAATGCGCATCCATCACAGCACCAGCCAAAAAAGCACCGACCATAAAATGCAGACCGGCCCAATCAGCGGCAAAACTACATGCCGCCAGCCATATCAAGCCAACATACCAGCGATCACGCTCCTCAAGCCAGACCATCATTTTACGATACAAAAATGTCGCTACGGTAAAGCTAATCAAGAAGCCGATTTGCCGGCCGACTCGGGTCCAGTCAAGTAAGATCAAGGCGAGTACGCCCCATATCGCGATATCATCCAGACTCGCATAACGCAAGATACGCTGGCCAATCGGCTGGCGTAAAATTTCCAGCTTTTCCATCAATAAAATCAAGATAGGCAACGCTGTCACTGCACATGCCATCCCCACGCCAAGGACAAACTGCCAGGTCATCGCCTTTGCACCCATCCATCCGGGATACATCAACATGCCCATGGCGGCCACACAGCCAAACAACAGCGGCATACCCAAGGCAAGCCCGGCTGTGATTGTGCTTTCCCGCCTATGCTCCCAGGCCTTGACCAGATCAAGCTCGATACCGGCGATCATGACAAAGATCATCACCGCCCACCAGGCGATGCCATTCAAGGATTGAATCACCTGCGGATTAAAAACAAATTGGTAATAATCAGGAAACGCCGCGCCAAGCACGCCTGGCCCAAGCAAAATCCCCGCGATGATTTGCACTACCACCAATGGCGCATAGTAATCAGTTTTTCCCACCCGCCAGATCAGGTAAGGGACACTAAAAATAACGAGCATCGCTATCAGGAAGATTTCAGTGGTGCTCATTACTGCTTGCATCTTTTACCTGCCTTTAGTGTTTTAAGTGTCCGTTGGGATGCTAAACGAAAACTCAACTAATTGACACACAAAATGATGCACAAAAAAAACCCCAAATAAATTGGGGTTTCATCAATTATTACACCCTACTCTACAGGCCGAGGCCTGTAGAGCTGAGGGTTATGCCAAGCTCAATTTAGAACTTGTAGCTCGCGCCCAACATCACTGCTCGGCCATACTTGATGTACTCAAGAGGACGGTCTTTAGTGCCTGCATAGGTTTGGAAGGCTGCGTCAGTCAAGTTATTTGCTTGCAAGACCAAACCAAGACCCTTCATGAAACCTTCGTTGAAGTTGTAGCCGATTTGCGCATCAGTGATATTCTCACCAACGACATAACGGACGGTACGGTTACCGTTGAAGTTACCGATCTCACCAATGAAGTCGGAACGACGACGCTGACTGACACGCACTTCAAAACCAGCTTTTTCGTAGTACATAGTCAGGTTGCTAACATTCTTAGACAGACCTGGCAGTGTGATGTTCTCGGAACCCACTGCGCTAACGCTACCTGGATCAGGTTTGATGCTGATATTGCTTGAGGTAACGCTGGTGCTGGCGGTAACACCAAAACCGTTCAAGACTGGAGTGATCAGATTGAATGGCAGAGAAACTGAGAGTTCAACGCCTTTCAAATTACCACCTTTGCCGTTATAGGCAGTGCTGAACGTTCCAATCTTTTGCACTGGCGGCGAACCAACCGGTGGTACATATCCGGACGTGAAAGGTGAGAAGTCATATTCCTTTGTGTCTTCGTAAATATAGTTCTTCAAGTCTTTAACATAAGCTGCGATCGCTACATATGCCTTAGTACCGAAGTACTTCTCGTAAGAGATATCAAACGCATTTGCTCTCCATGGATCGAGCGCAGGATTACCGCCGTTAGCGCTTGGCTTGCCAGTGGCCTTGTCGATATTGAAGTCCAGCGCAGCGCGCAATTGATCAACCCGTGGGCGAGCAACCTGCTGAGCGAGACCAACGCGAACCGTCTGTTCATTACTCATACCGAAAACCAAGTTCATACTCGGCAGAACATCAGTAAATTTCTTTCCAGAACCGTAAGGCTTGACTTCTTGACCAGCAGGAGCGCTGCCGTCAAAGTAATTAGCAGTCGAAGACTGGTCAACGTTTTGCAACTGCAGACCAGCATTACCGCGCAATGTCACACCACCCAAGTTTGAATCGATATTAGCCATGGCGTAAGCAGTAGTGGTCTTCTCGTAAACGTTCCATGCTTTGGCGATTAAGTAGGCAGCGGATGTCTCACTGGGATTGAAAGTCATGTACTTAGCGACAGAACCAGGAACATTCCAAGCAGGGATTGAGCCAAGATTAGAACCCGCAAAGCCCAGGTTTACTGGCGTGTACTGCAGGTCAGACGAGATAATGGTGTCACCCTGAGCACCCAGGTTGATATTGCCTTCGGGCTGATGCTTTTTCTTGGATCGGTCAGCATAGTTAATGCCTATATCGAACTCAGAGAATAAATCACTAATCGACGCTGGCGCAGGAATTTTTGCCGTTAGCTTGAAGCTTTTCAGCTCGTCTTCCAACCGTGGTGTGCGGCCATAACCGGAACCATAGATACTATTGCGAAGGAAGAGCTTTGACGGGTCCGAATAATTGCGAGCAGGATTCATCGTCATGAAGCCATCATTCGGGAACGCAACAGTCAACACATCCAACTGCTTAGAAGGCATCAGTTGCGTGTTGTTCTCTAAGTAGATTTCATCACGTTTGGCCTTAGAGTAGGCTACATCTGCCGCCATCTGAACCTCGCCCAGCTTAAATGCATTGTTCCAGCCAATTGCGTTTATCTTATCTTCGCGCTTGTTGTATTGACCGCGCACCAATGGGTAAACGTTAGTGACCACACCACCCACCACCGTATTGGTAGCATTGACCGTAGCCGAATTCCAATTACAGGCTGGTTTGCAAGGATAATCTCCGTTGTAATACAAATGCGACTCGAACTGATTGGCCGTATCCACCTGTTCAGCCTTAGAAGTGAACATATCAAGCGTGCTGCGGAAGTTTGCCGAAGGCTTCCATTCCAGCGTAGCCATCAAACCATCACGCTTGGTGACACCTGTGCGGCGCAGCGCCTTCACACCATCAGTAATATAGGCACCATCCGCGACGCCTGGCCGGTGATTACCAGCTGCAACAGTTGGATTAGCAAAAAATGGTTCGTAAGTACCAGTCTGGTTTTCAGCCACCGGTGTTTCTTGATGGGCATATCCGATCGCCACACCAAAGCTGCGGCCAGCAAACTGATCAATATAGCTGCCGCTAAAACGATTACCTTCAGCTTTAGCGTTGGCGGCATCGCCCAGGGAATTTTTGGAGAGACGGCCATTCAATGCGATAACAGGCTTACCAAAGCTCAATGGACGCACCGTTTGCATATCAAGTGTGCCGGATAAACCTTGACCAACCATCGCTGCATTCGGCGTTTTATAAACGACCACACCGCTCAATAATTCTGATGGGTATTGATCAAACTCGACCGAGCGGTTGTCGCCGGTGCTCACCAGCTCACGACCGTTCAGCAAGGTCGTCGCAAAGTCAGGCGACAAGCCGCGTACGCTAATGACCTGAGCGCGACCAGCTGAACGCTGGGCCGCGAGACCAGGCAAACGGGAGATCGCCTCAGCGATACTGTTGTCAGGCAATTTACCGATATCTTCTGCGGAAACCGCTTCAACGATGGAGTCGGAGTTCTTCTTTACTGAAATCGCCGCTTCGATACCACGACGAATACCTGTAACGGTAATAGTGCTTACTTCTGCCGCTCCGTCTTTGGCGGCGACTGCTTCTTGCGCAAAAACTGAACCAGATGCGGTGGATAATAAAATCGCACAGCCAGCAGCAATCGGGGTCAATCTTAGGGCGACACTAGCCAGGGAGGTTCCCAGCTCGCGCTTATTTATAGCTTGATTCATACAATCTCCTAAATTTTCTTTATGGCAATACACTTCTCGGGGGGGGGCTTCGGGTGTTGCTTGGGTATTTCTACTACAAAACTCACTTCATTCAATTACGACAGTCACTATCTGCCAGACAATAATCTTGTACCAAAACTAAATTACCTGTCAACGTTAAAAACAATAATTTTTATACTAAAAATTGCTATCACAGCGAAACATCATCTATGAACCGTTGTGGCATCACAACAAATCTTTTAAGTAGAAAATGTAGTCAAACTACATTATTTAATTTTAACCCATGTTTTTAAAGCGAAAATCCAAAGCGCTTTTAATTAAATTTTTATATTTTATCCAAAGCGCTTTAATAAATTATAGGCGTTTACCCAAAGCGCTTTAAAAAAATCTGCATAAAAGTGCAAATGAATGCCAAAGGTGACGTAAAAAAGCCTCACAAATTTCTTTGCGGGGCTTTTTAGCAGCTTAAAAATTAAGTTAAGGCAAGATAAATTGACAATCTTTCATTAGAGCCACTACATTTGAAGATCTTTGATGAAGATTTTTATGTCGCGCCCAAAAATAGATTGCTCACAATTTCGTCCGGTTCGTGGGTCACAGATACCAGTTTGACGCGGCGTGGCCGGTTTGCAAAAAAAGTTCAAATTCGATCACGCATATTCCATGCGCCTTGCAGCCTGTTTTTGCTTGTAGAGGCGCATGGAATATGCGGGATCGGTTTCAAATGTAGGATGATTAGAAATAAGCTCGGTTTTACCTGCAGCGTCGCTTATTCATGCGGTTGGCGGCGGCATGCGCCCACAAATCTGTTTGGATAGTGACGTGAACTACTCCCGTTTGTCATCGATTCAGCGGGGTATTCAGCTGTTGAAGAAGTCGAGAACTGTGGCGCGCTTGATTTGTTTTGCTGAAGACTTCTCCTGTTTCCTGATCGACTCAGCACACTTGAAAGACGCTCTTTGCCAAGTCGACGTCAACTATGCTATGTTTCATGCTGGATTCTCCCTCTCTTAAGTGGATAAGTACGACACATCTGCTTTGGCACATAGATGCCGTCGAGTCGTGAGAATCCTTCTGCTTTTTAGCTCGCCGTTGTTCGACCGCATACGCATTCCATTTGCGGGGTGGCGGTACCTCATTTTAAAAATTTACCTTGCTTTGTCAGATCCATGAGTGCACTCACCTCTTTACAGCAAAAATTTCGCCGACTGGTGTTCCTCGAACACCGGCCAGAAAGTGGCGAAGTTTTCCTCAAGCAGCGCCGTGTATTTACCTTACCGAGCAAAGCCGGCTGGATGTTTGTGTTGCTGCTGCTGGTGCTGTTTATCGCCTCGACCAATTACAACCTCAACCTCGGCTTTGCGCTGACCTTTATTCTCGGCGGCTGCGCCTGGATCAATGCGTTCATGGGCTTTCGCAATCTCGCCTACCTGCATTTATTGGCCGGCCCGGTTGCCCCGGTCTTTGCCGGCGAAGAAGCGCAGTTCACTTTGTATCTAATCAATCGGCGCAAGCATTATCGCTATGCGCTCTACCTCGGTTTTGCGGCGAAAGGCCATCCCGAACAAACGGTCGATATCGCACCACATAGCCGCGCCATGCTGCAATTGAGCTGTCCGACAACGCGGCGCGGTCGATTGCCGATACCGAGGGTGCGCCTGCAGACCTGGTATCCGCTAGGATTACTGCGCGCCTGGAGCACCTGGATGCCTGATACCCAGGCGCTGGTGTATCCGCAGCCCGAGCCATTTGCCCCGCCCTTGCCAATGACAGGGGCCGCAAGTAAAAAAGGCCAAGGCTCGGCAGGAGACGAAGATTTTTCCGGCGTGCGGGTATATCAGGTGGGCGACGCCTTAAAGCATCTGGCGTGGAAACACATCGCCCGCGTCGATCTGGATGCCGGCGGCAGCTTAATTACCAAGCAGTTTTCTGGCGGATCTGCGAGCGACATCTTGCTCGATTTTTCTAGCTTGCCGAGCAATCTGGATTTGGAAATCAGGTTATCGCGCATGAGCAGTTGGGTGCTGC
Source organism: Undibacterium sp. (assembly GCA_014376575.1). Next base: position 5,118 of record JACMRF010000114.1, on the reverse strand, counting down.
AGGCCGATGCCAGCGGACTGGCGTATGCGTTTCGGCTAGGCGCAACTGAATATCCCGCTGCCATAGGCGAGCCGCATCGCGCCGATTGCTTGAGTGCGCTGGCACTGTATGGGGAGTAGCGATGCAACCAGCGTATGCCCGAAAAACAGCCATGAATAATGCGATAGTGGCAGTCCACGCCAGCTGGAGAAAACTACCGCTTTCACGTGACAAGGCCGACACTCTGCTGTTACTTGCGGCATGCTTGCTGGTGCTATTACCGCACGTAGCGGCATTGCCTTGGTGGGTCACGGCATGCTGTGCAATGCTGATGCTATGGCGCGGCTGGCTGACGTTGAGCGGGCGCCGTTTGCCTAAATCGTGGCTGTTGATCCCCATATCACTATTGATGATGGCAGGCGTTTTCCTTACTTTCCGTACTTTTTTGGGGCGCGAGGCTGGCGTCACGATGCTAGCCTTACTGCTAGCCTGCAAATTATTAGAGATGCATGCGAAGCGCGATTTATTTGTTGTGATATTTCTGAGTTTTTTTCTCCTGCTGACCAGCTTCTTTTATTCGCAAACCATCGCCAGTGCACTCCTCGCTTTGGTGGCAATTGTTACCTTGCTGACCGCACAACTCTCCTTCCACTACACCGGCCTTGTTCCATCCTTGTGGGAAAGAGCCAAACTTGGCATGGTCATTTTAGGGCTGGCGATACCGTTGACAGTCGTTTCTTTCTTTTTATTTCCGCGCATTCAAGGCCCGTTATGGAGCTTGCCTGGCGATGCCAATTCCGCCCGCAGCGGCTTGTCAGACTCTATGTCGCCAGGCAATATCAGCAATCTGGCTTTATCTGAAGACATCGCCTTCAGAGCAAAATTCTCGCCATCGACACCAGACAAATCCATGCTGTACTGGCGCGGCATTGTGCTCAATCGCTACGATGGAAGAAGCTGGTCGCGCGACGATGTCATGCGCACTTCGCGCCCTACCGATTTATATCGTAGTAATGGCAAAGAAATTCGTCAAGAAATCATCCTCGAAGCCAGTGGGCAAGCCTGGTTATTCGCACTCGATATCCCTGGCAGCGCCCCGTTGCTTGAAGATATGCAAACCAGTATCAACACGCAATTTGAAATTTATAGCGCGCGCAGCATTAATAACCGGGTTCGCTATCAAGTCAGTTCCTTTCCAGATTACGTCTTGCAGGCAGACCTACCGCCCCACGCCTTACAAAGCTCACTGGATTTACCGATTGGGTTCAATCCAAAAACACGCGACTATGCGATTCAATTGAGCCAACGCATAAAGGATAACGAACAGCGCGTGCTGGCCGTGCTACAGCTCTTTAGACAAGAAAAATTTGTGTACACGTTGGAACCACCATTACTAGGAAAAGATAGTATTGATGAATTTTTATTTGCTACGCGCGCTGGCTTCTGCGAGCACTATTCCAGCGCATTTGTCGTATTAATGCGTGCCATGGGCATTCCGGCGCGCGTGGTGACAGGCTACCTTGGCGGATCTACTAATACTGTGGATGGATTTATGGAGATACGCCAATCCGATGCGCACGCGTGGGCTGAAGTATGGCTGGCAGGCCGTGGCTGGACCAGAATCGATCCCACCGCGGCGGTCGCACCAGAACGCGTATTGCAAAATCTTTTTTCGATACAGCCCAAACGAGGTATCGCTGGCTTAGTCAATCTGGCGGTGGGAAACAATTCCTGGCTACAATCCATGCGCATGCATTGGAATGCCGTCAATAACTCCTGGAATCTGTGGGTGCTCAATTACAATCAAGCCAGGCAGGTTGATGTCATGCGATATCTGGGATTATCAGAGTTTGATTGGCCGCAACTTACCTTGATTTTTTTCTTGCTGGCGATGGCTGCAATGGCGCTTGTGGCACTGCCTTTGATGCGTAACCGGCCTCAAGTTTTAGCACTTGATCGGGTATACTTATCAATGTGCGCAAAACTCGCGGCCCAAGGATGGGCGAAAGCCAGCCATGAGGGCCCTTATGCTTTTATGCAAAGACTTAACGCCAGTTTGCCTGCCCCACAATTAAAGCCCGTAAGGCAATTTTTTGCTTTGTATATTGCGATTAAATACGGAAAAGATGCCCCCTCTGAAGCGCGGGTTGTCGCTCAATTAAAAACTCTGCTGGCACAATACCGTCGGCTTTATTAATTTCATACGCTCTCATTTTGAACTCTTTATTCCGCCTCGCTTTTGTTGTTCTGCTTGCAGCAATCATCACTACTTCGACCGCTGCATCCGCTGCGAATAAACCCAAGAAGAAAGTCAAGCCTAGCCCGACCAAGATCGTTAGTACAGAATTTGCTCACTTCACCCAATGGAAAGAAGTAGCTGAGTTTATTGATCTGATGGTGACCCGTCATGGCTTCGACCAAACACAATTAGAAGCAACTTTCGACCAAGTACGCTATGTCGAGAGTGCTATACAGCTCATCAAACCTGCACCACCAGGGCGACCCAAAAATTGGAAAGCCTATCGCGCCCGGTTTGTTGAAGGCGGCAGGATCGATGCAGGTATAGCATTTTGGGATGCCAATATAGATGCCTTGGATCGCGCTGAAAAACAATATGGGGTTCCGGCGGAAGTAATCGTTGGCTTAATTGGTGTTGAAACGATTTACGGTCGCAACACTGGCAATTTCCGTGTCATGGACGCATTAACGACACTCGCATTCGCCTATCCCGACACGCCGACCCGGGTCGCAAGAATGGCATTTTTCAGAACCGAGTTAGAAAACATACTTTTACTGTCACGCGATTCTTCGCTTGAATTACTCTCGCTCAAAGGCTCGTATGCAGGCGCGATAGGCCTGCCACAATTTATGCCCAGCAGCATAAGAGCCTATGCGGTAGATTTTGATGGTAATGGAAAAATTGATTTATTGGCTTCACCAGCCGATACTATTGGCAGCGTCGCCAATTATTTATCGCAGCATGGCTGGAAAAAAGGATTGCCGACGGCTTTTCCCGCAACACTTGTCGATACTGAATTAGGCACAGATCACTCCGCGGACAAACTCAATGTGGCACTCTCTCAAGGCTTAAAAGCCAGCTATTCTTTGAGCGAATTGAGGCCGATAGTAACGACCGCAAGTCAGGACGCACCGCAACATCTACTTTATGGCTTGGTTGACTTGCAAAACGGTGACGAAACAACAGAATATTGGCTAGCAACAGACAATTTTTTTGCGATAACGCAATATAACCGTAGTTATTTCTATGCGATGTCCGTGATAGATTTAGGTAAAGTGATTGCATTGGCAAGATTAAGGTAAACTACCTCTACATTTGGCAATTCGTATCAAATTGAAACAAATGTGGTCGAAAACAAATAATCTTCAATTAATATTGTTAAATAGTATGTTTTATACTACAGTAACGTTATCGAATGACACATTTACATGCAGTAAAAGCAATGTGTCAAGAGATTTAACACTTTTTATACATTTTTCTAAAGAATTATTTCAATTTTAACGATACAATATTACCGTTTGAATAATTTTTTTATTGAAGCAACATCCCCCGCATCAATAAACATAAACAGCGAGGTAATTATGGCAAACCTGACACAACTAGAATCTGATGAGATTGATTACGATCCAAATAATTTATTGGATACCCTCATCAAGCAATTACATTTAAAAAATGATGCTGCTCTATCCAGAGCACTGGAAGTTGCTCCGCCAGTCATCAGTAAAATTCGTCACCGTCGGTTACCCGTCGGAGCATCTTTACTAATACGCATGCACGAAATCAGCGATGTCAGCATCAAAGATTTACGTGGTTTGATGGGCGACCGTCGAGCAAAATTTCGCATCAGCGATAAACAGTTCAAACCAAAAGACGGCGAAGCTAGCTAACATCTACTTTTCCAATTAAAAAGCCTGAGATACATTTCGATGTATCTCAGGCTTTTTTTGTCGTTAACACCAATATATAGTTAACGCTATGCGGGAAAGACGCCAGTGGACAAATAACGGTCGCCTCGATCACAGACAATAAATACGATCGTGGCATTTTCTACTGTTTCTGCTAGCCTTAATGCCACCTCACACGCACCAGCTGCAGATATTCCACAAAATATCCCCTCTTCTACCGCCAATCGCCTAGCCATCAGCTCTGCCGATGATTGACTGACCGATTCGATTTGATCAACTCTAGACTTATCATAAATCTTAGGCAAGTAGGCTTCTGGCCACTTTCGAATACCCGGAATTTGAGAGCCCTCTTCAGGCTGAGCGCCAACTATTTGAATTCCTGAGTTCATCTCTTTTAAATAACGCGAAACACCCATAATGGTGCCCGTTGTTCCCATCGCACTGACAAAATGCGTTATCTTACCTTTAGTATCGCGCCAGATCTCAGGGCCTGTCGTGTCGTAGTGCGCGAGTGGATTGTCGGGATTGCCGAACTGGTCGAGAATAGTTCCCTTGCCTTCTTTCTGCATTTTTTCGGCTAAATCCCGCGCGTATTCCATGCCGCCGGTCTTTGGAGTCAAGATGATTTGTGCTCCGTAAGCAGCCATGCTTTGTCTGCGTTCAATACTCAAATTTTCAGGCATCAGCAACAGCATTTTATAACCACGCATTGCAGCTGCCATCGCCAGTGCAATACCAGTATTGCCACTTGTCGCCTCTATCAGGGTATCACCGGATTTAATTTGACCGCGCTCTTCGGCATGCTTGATCATCGCCATAGCAGGTCTGTCTTTTACCGAACCGGCAGGATTATTCCCCTCTAATTTACCAAGAACAATATTATTCCGAAGTTTGTTTTCATTTCCTGGAAGTCGCTGCAACATAACTAGAGGAGTATTTCCTATAGTATCTTCAATGGTCTGGTAAGTCATAAGACGTAAAATTCTGTAAGGCAAAACGTTATTTTAAACGCTGTAGGAAGTTCATGCTTGATTGCTATTAAACCCGGATTTTCCATTAGGCGCACCTGCGGTGCTATTGGTATGCTGACGGCGCATTTTCGGTCATTTTTTCTGCTCTTCGTGGACAATAGCTCGCTATTGGCGCCTCATTCGCAGCAAAACTGCCTCGAAAAGTGCATCCGTCATCATTGCCAATCCTAATGGAAATTCTGGG
>JACMRF010000113.1 GCA_014376575.1 Undibacterium sp. | reverse complement strand
CAACTGCCGCGATCTTGTGCGCCATTTCAGATTCCAGCAAGAACGGTATTCTCCGGGCTATTACGGACAGGAGACGGTTGCCTTTGGCGATGCGGGTTACCAGGGCATTGAAAAACGCCCCGATGCAAAAGCAGAAGTCACTTGGCACGTCGCCATGCGACCAGGCAAACGCAAAGCGCTGAACAAAGAAAACGAAGTCGACGCCATGATCGACAAAGCCGAGAAGCTCAAGGCGGGAATCCGGGCCAAGGTGGAGCACCCCTTTCGAGTGGTCAAACGCCAGTTCGGCTTTGCGCGCGTGCGCTATCGCGGACTCAAGAAGAACACGGCACAGCTCTTCACGCTGTTTGCGCTGTTTGCGCTGTCCAATCTCTGGATGGTGCGCAGCAAATTAATGGGAGTCGGGGTATGAGTGCGCCCAAAAACAGGGCCAGTGCCCTGCAAAAGGCAGAAAACTCCCAAATCGGCAGCAAAAACGAGCGGATTTCAGGAGTTTTTGCGTGAAATTCCATAATCTGAAAGTCAATGACTTGCTACGCCAATTGGCTGCGGGTTATTCATACCATCCCTAAGAGGTCACAATGTCTTTAAGCTAAATTATTTAAATTACTGACCGTTGAAAGTATTGGTATTGCGAAGAAGCGCTTGCCCGAATGCAACAGATGCCCGACATTACGCCGAGCCCGTTGGGACTAAAACAACATGTTGACCCTATTGCTGCAGCTTAATGCCGAAGCCGACGGCGACAAACACTCCCAAGCCTAACAAGAGGCCGTTTGTCTCGCAGATTTTCTGTTCCTTTAATTTTGCTTTAATTTTAAAAAATGAACGCTGTTACGCCTATCCAGACAATCGCTCCCAAAACAGAAAGCCCTCTTAAGCTCGGCAACACTGCCTTGCGCGCTGGCAATTTGGAAGAAGCCATACAGCTCTACTTGGTCGCTTTGGCAGCCATGCCCGGTTTTAGTAATGTCATTGCACCGAACCTAAGCGCTGCGCGGCAAAAATACCGCGCTACCCGCGACCGTGCCGATAAACCCAGGGTAGCCGTGTGCGGCTGGGAACTGTCACACAACGCCGCAGGACGCGTGTATACCCTGGCCATGATGTATGAAACCTTTGCTGACGTCGAAATCATTGGCAGCCACTTCCCGCGCTGGGGGCGTGACATCTGGGCGCCCATTCGAGACACAGCAATTGCCAAACACAGCTTTGTGGTTGAGGATGAATCTAAATTCCTCGAGCAAGCCATCCAGCTGGTTGCCGCGCACCCCTACGATATCGTTCACCTATCCAAACCCCGTGCACCCAACATCTTTTTTGGAATCCTCTACAAACTGATCTGGGATGCCAAGGTGTTGATGGACATTGATGACGAAGAACTGGCCTTTGTCGAAGCCGAAACCCCCATCAGCGTGGACGACTACCTGAAGCAACATGGCAAGCTGCCCGACCTGAAAGATCTCTCCGGTAAAGACTGGACACGGCTAGCGGCAGGCCTAGCCCAAGAGTTTGATGGCATTACGGTGTGTAACACGCCGCTGCAGCAGCGCTATGGTGGCGACATCATTCACCATGCGCGTGATGAAAAGCTGTTCCAATCGTCCACTAATTTTAAACGCAAGAGCCGGGAGAAATACGGTGTTCCTCAAGAAAAGAAAGTGGTGCTTTCGTTTGGTTCACCGCGAGAGCAGATCGGCTTACTTGAAACGGCGCATGCCATCGCTTCACTCAACCGAACGGATATCGTTTTTGTAATAGTAGGAGATTTCGCAAACGCAAAGCCGAAGATTCAGCTCGAAAGTGTCAGCGGCGTACGTTACATTTTTCTCGACAATCAAGTCATTGGGAACAGATCTAGTGTGCTCGCACTTGCAGATTGCTGTGTGCTAATCCAACTGGACAATAAGGCAATTTCTGCATTTCAGACTCCTGGTGAAATGAGTGATGCGCTGGCTATGCAAGTACCGGTGATAGCCAACATTACACCCCCAATTAAGAGTGCTTGTGAGTTTGGTGCACTACTGCCCATAGGCACCAATGATCTCGTTCAGAAAATAGCAACAGCAATTGACAATGTAGAAACAATATTCCAAGTTAAACAAGCGGGACAAACATTTTTTAATAACGAATTATCTTTTTCTAGCAACGTACCGCGGCTAAAAAATATAATAGATAAAAAACAATATAAAGAAACTAAAGACAACATAAATAAAATAATTGAAGCGAATGATCTACTAAAACAAATAAACTACATATATTTACCTAGTCAAAAAACACAAAAAACATCATATATAAAAGCCGAGAAAATACTGAAAAATGAAAAATTTATAAATAAAATAAAAAATGAGAAAAAGAAAGAAGAGCTAATAAAAAATAGCAATCCCGAAAAAATTGCCGTCGTGGCACACTTTTATTATTCTGACATATGGATTGAAATTGCAAAAAGGTTAAAAATAATATCAAAGAAATTTGATCTATTTGTGACTGTACCCACAGAAAAACTTAATGAAGCAAGCTCAATCGTCCTAAATGATTTTCCTAATGCCAGAATATATTCTGGCCCCAATCTTGGTATGGACATTATTCCATTTTTGACACTCGTGCCGATCTTGGATAACGAGGGGTATTTAGCTATATGCAAAATACAAACTAAAAAAGGTGATGGAAATCTTTCTGTGATTTGGCGCGATTTAATGCTGGATACACTCGTAGGTTCAGGGCAAAATTTCAATGCAGCGATCGACGCATTCCGGCAAAATGAAAGTTTATGCTTACTTGGACCAGCAGCTCTTTATCTATCAAGTCAAAGGCTCATGTATGATAATGCGGATAACATATCAAAGTTACTTCAAATAATCTACAAAGAAGAATTAGCTGAAAAAGAATGGGGATTTTTTGCCGGGACAATGTTCTGGGCAAGAGTCGACATATTAAAAAAACTTGCACAGCATGCTAACTTTGGCCATAAAGACCTTGATAGCGAGTATAAAAAAGATGGCAAATTTGAACACGCTTTAGAGCGGCTTTTTGGTTTATTACCACATCTGCATAATGGAAAGATTGGTCTCCTCCAGCCTAAAAATGGGCAACATTCAAATTGCGAAGTAGTGGTATGCGACACTGATACTTCGATTAGTCAAGCTCATGTAGGTGATCTGATGCGGCAATTAGAGCGTATCGATAACGATAGCAATCTTATAGGAAAAAGCGGACTTTTTGATTCAGAATACTATCTGACACAAAACCCTGAACTTAAAAATTTAAACATAGATTTAGTCTACCATTATTTAACACAAGGTGTTTACAAAAATAAAGTACCGAACAAAAGGTTCACAATAGATGAGGAAATATCTTTATTTTTAAAGGAAAAGGGAAGTACTGAAACTCCATTTATATTTTATATTCAACATGAAGGCGATCATGAAAAGATATTTAGTTACATAAAAGCAAACTCAATTAAATGCGCAATTATTTACGATATTGACTTTATCAGATCTAAGAATTTGTTTGATAGTGAATACTATTTCATTCAAAACCAAAAACTAAGTAAAGGTAGTAAAGATCCACTTGTACACTATTTAGAGCAAGGCACATTCAGCGAACATTATCCTAATAGATATTTTATTCCACGCGAGTACCGCGCTTTGCATAACGATGTTGTGCAGGCCAACATAGAGCCATTTTATCATTACCTTACTTCGGGGGCGGTCGAGGGTCGGCGTTACAGGAGTACAAAATCGCGCGAGGATGACGAAACTCCATTTTTCCGCTATATGGTTTTGAATGAAACCCTGATCGACTGGAGAAAAATTGCTGCCAAACAAAATGATACTAAACTAGTTTCTATCATTATTCCAATTTACGATCAGCCTCAATTTACAAGAAACTGTCTTACGGCCATTTTATCTGCCAAGACGAGCTTAAATTTTGAGGTGGTTTGTGTTGACAATGGTAGCGGTATCGAAATTAAAGAACTTCTTATAGAGTTCGTGAACAGAGACAAACGCATCAGAGTTGTTTCAAATAGAGAAAACTACAACTTCGCTGTTGGTTGCAATATTGGTTTTAGAGAAGCTCTTGGATCGATAATAGTTTTCTTGAATAACGACACAACTGTAACTGACGATTGGTTAGATGAGCTGATTAAACCACTGACCGATCCCAAAGTAGCCGTCGTCCAGCCCAAACTTTTATATCCAGATAAAACCATACAGTGTATCGGTGTGGTTTTCGCGCCAAGACAAACTTTAGGTTACCCAATTTATGCTGGATTGAGTCAGGAAAATCTTTGCACGACTTTTTCACGCGATTTTCAGGCAGTAACTGGGGCATGCATGGCAATAAGAGCAAGTGATTTTGCTGCACTGAAAGGCTTTGATCCATTATTTATAAATGGACAAGAAGATGTTGACCTCTGCCTAAAGCTGACACACGGCACGGGCCGCGTATGCCGCTACCAATCATCATCTGTTGTGATTCATCACGAATCTAAAACCCTAGGTAGAGGAAGGCATATTAAGTTAAATCGCCAGAAATTTACTGAACGGTGGCTCGGTAAAATTACACCAGATGATTATAAATACTACAACGACGATAAATACAGAATTGTCAAGTGGAATCGTGATCACGAAGATCATATCAGGTTAGGTATTGGAATAAGTCGGCCTGTTCTTGAGTTGACCGATAATAAAATATTGCGCTTATTCTATTTTAGAAATATTTGTAAAGAGTTTAATCTTGAAACCCGAATCAATTATTTGTACTTAAATAATGTCAATTGCTATAATAATACTTTGATCAGTGTTATTATGCCAACATATAATCGCGCGAAAATTATTAAAGACGCGATAAATTCTGTAATAAGTCAATCACATCGATTTTTTCAATTAATAATCATCGATGATGGAAGCACTGACAATACTCATGAAGTCGTTGATTGCTATGCTGATGATGCCCGTATCCAATTTGTGAAGCTAAACCACGTTGGAGTTTCGGGCGCTAGAAACATCGGATTGGACCTTGCAAAGGGCGGACTAGTCGCTTACCTTGATTCAGATAACACTTGGCAACCTGACTTTCTTAGAAATATGTTGGTCATTATGGATCAAGATAAATTGGATGCTGCCTACTCTTCTATACATGTCATCGATGATGAAAGTAACACTATCTATTACCGTGGAGATGAATTCGATTGGAACGAGTGTCTTGTCGAAAACTATATCGATATTAATGCTTTCGTGCATACGAAAACTCGTAGCCTAAATATTCGCTTTGATGAAACGTTGAAACGATTGGTTGATTGGGATTTTATTTTACATATAACCAAGAATGCCAGAGTTGGGCATTTGCCTTATATAGGGGTAAACTACTACGATGGCGATACAAATCAAAGAATTTCACGAACTGAATATCTCGGTGATCAGTTAGCTAGCATGCAACAAGTTATTAGAGCGAAACACCAAGGCGACGGGCGCATGCCTAGTGATTTAAACGCCATGGCGGCACCGCAAAAAAAAACAATAGATTTCCGGATAAAAATAGGGTGTCCTAACCTTGGTGTTAGTCAGGAATGGGGAGATTATCACTTTGCTACCGCCTTGAAAAGGTCATTCGATAAGTTTGGACATAGCTGTGAAGTTGACTGCCTCGACAAGTGGGAGTCTGCCGAGTCCGACAATTCGGATGTCATTATTGTATTGCGCGGGCTATCGCGGTATAAACCGAAACCGCATCAGTTTAATTTCATCTGGAATATATCTCATCCGGATAAAGTTACACTGGATGAGTTTGAAGAATATGATCATGTTTTTGTAGCGTCGGCCAGGTACGCAAAAGTCTTAGTTACAAAATTGAAGACACCGGTCTCTGAATTATTACAATGTACAGATCCTGTTCTATTTAATACCGCCGCTAAAAAGATTGAAACGGATGCTTGTCTTTTTGTAGGTAATTCTAGAAATATATTTAGAAAAATTGTTAAAGATGCATTGAATGTGGGCTTGCCTTTAGTTGTTTATGGTTCTAGTTGGGAACAATTTATCCCAAGGCAACACATTAAAGGCGAACATATAATAAATTCCGATCTGGCTCGTTATTACGCAGGTGCAAAAGTTGTTTTGAATGACCATTGGGATACCATGCGTGAGTATGGTTTTTTGTCAAATCGTTTGTTCGATGCTTTGGCATGCGGTTCAGTTGTTTTGTCCGATAAAATAGACGGCATGGTCGAAGTGTTTGGCGAGCATGTATTTACTTACACCAATGCATCAGATCTTAAGGATATAATTTCAAATATTGATAAATATGTTGATCGGGATAAATTATTAGCGTTCGCTAAAGATATCCAACTCAAACATAGCTTTGATGTTCGTGTATCAACTATCCTGCATGCGGTGAATAATCTGTTAATTGTAAGGTGAATCTAAATGACGAATGTTTTGCCTACAGCGGCTGTTGATGTGAAACGAATTCAGGTGGGATGCGGCCCGGATAATTTATTAAAAGACTGGTGGAATGTTGATATTAGAGATTTTGATGGCATTGATGAAGTAATGGATGTGACGCTGCCTTGGCGTTTCAAAGATTCACTTGATTATGTTTTTGGTGAACATTTTCTTGAGCATTTGGCAATTAATAAAGCATTCGATTTTTTGAGTCATAGTAATGCTGCCTTTCGGGAGGGCGGTGTGATTCGTCTTTCTACGCCATCGTTAGAGTGGGTGATAGCAACACATTTTGATATTGGTGCAGTGGATGATTCTCAAATATTTAATCAAACACTAGCATTTAACCGCGCATTTTATGGGTGGGGACATCAGTTTTTATATTCAAAAACCATGCTCACACAGCTTTTATTAGCAGCTGGGTTTTCAAATTTGACGTTCTTTTCATATGGTCAGTCAAAAGATTCTGCTCTATCCAACATCGAAAGGCACAAAGGTTATCAAATTCATCAGGGTTTCCCGTCTGTTTGGATTATTGAAGGGACAAAAGACGCTAAGCCTGTATTTGATTTTGGATTCTTGGAGCTGATAAATAAGGGCTTTTTGGCTCACGTCAACAGTGGTCATTGATCGCTCGTCAAATGAGAAGTTTCACGTGGGTGAAGTCCGCCATAACGTTCTGTTTGGATCAGATGGGTGGTTTTTTTGTTCGGTGGACTTCCTCAATTCAACTGATTCGCCGGTAGGGTGCATGTCACTTGGGGCACGTATGCGATTGGATCCGCTTGCTTACGCTGGTAGCTTCAGCATAGCTAAAATCGCGCTGGTGGAGATATCGGAATGACGGCAAAAAAAAGGACTAGTTTGAGCTTTCTCTCGCTGCCCCTTAGCTTGTTTGCTCATTTCGTGCTAGTCTGCTCGTACTCTCTGTGCTTTGCGGCAGCTGTCAACCAACCGACTGGTTGCTTGCCTCTGCCATCTGCACTCAAGATCGACCAAAGTTGGGGTGGTACAGCTGTTCGCTTTGGTGCAGTCGAATCCACATCAGCTATATATATCGGTTACTACGATTCCTACCGTTGGCTTGCCGTGAGTCAGATCGACAAATGCACAGGGCAAGTTAAGAAGATCCGTCTGAATTCTCGTTTTTTGGGCTGGGATGCTCACAACTACGTGACGTTGGCGCTAGACAAGCAGGGGCTAGTTCATTTGGCTGGCAACATGCACGTTAGCCCGTTAGTCTATGCCCGGATGGCCAAGCCAGATGATCTCGAATCATTGACAGAGTTGGGATCCACCACAGGCGCTAGCCAAGATCGAACCACCTACCCAAGGTTTTTCCGCTTACCTGACGATGCGCTGGGCTTTTCCTATCGCTATGGGCAAAGTGGTAACGGGGTCGAGATCATTGAGCGCTTTGACGGTGCTGCCTGGAAGCGCTTGCTAGACCACCCTCTTTTTGCGCCCGTTGATGGCCAAATGCCAGTGAATGCCTATCCCACCGACTATGTGATGGGACCTGACGGTTACTTTCATGTGGCCTGGGTGTGGCGCGTAGGCTTGGTGGAAACGAATTTCAATGTCAACTACGCCCGCAGCAAAGACTTGCAACATTGGGAAAATAGCAATGGCAAGGCGCTGCCATTACCGATAACACCGAACAACGCCGAACTTGTCGATCCAGTGCCCCAGGGCCAAGGCCTATTCAACAACATTCAGTTGGGTTTCGACGGCGATGCGCGGCCTGTGATTTCATACTTGAAGTTTGACGATAAGGGGGCCTCGCAGCTTTTCCACGCTAGGCGCGAGTCCGATGGTTGGAAGATTCACCAATCAACCCGTTGGACTTACAGGTGGGACCCGCGTGGCGGCGGCACGATACCGTCCGAGATTTCCTTCAGTGGCTTGGTCTGGCGTGATGGGGTTTTGGTGGAGCGTGTTACCCAGCCGGAAGCTGGTAGCAACGTAACGCTCAATTACGATCCGAATACTTTGGCCAAT
>JACMRF010000112.1 GCA_014376575.1 Undibacterium sp. | reverse complement strand
TGGCGATCTGTAATGAAGCAACAAAACTGCAACAAGATGTTTCAGCTGTATCTGATGCAGACTATGCTATCGGTCTATGCTGCGCCTCGAAAAAATCATGCAAGTCACTGCTGATTTCATGTTACAACCCCTGCATTCTTCTTTAATTTCAATAGCTTTCTCACACTATGGCACTCAATTACATCTGGACTGGGTTCTTTCTGATCGGCTTTATCGCCGCTTTGGCACAATGGTTATTTCTAGGGGATGTCGAAGTTTTCAAGCGCATTATTGATGGGACGTTTGAATCCGCCAAGACTGGCGTGATGGATATTGCTTTACCACTGGCTGGGGTGATGACGCTGTGGTTAGGTATCATGAAGATAGGCGAGAAGGCTGGTGCGATCGACTTTATCGCCAAAATCATTGCCCCTTTTTTTGCACATATTTTTCCTGGTGTCCCTACAAATCATCCGGCCAACGGCCACATGGTAATGAACTTTTCCGCCAATTTGCTTGGATTGGATAATGCCGCCACTCCCTTCGGTCTGAAGGCAATGGAAAGTCTGCAAAGCTTGAATCCCGATAAGGAAGAAGCCACCGATGCGCAAATCATGTTCCTGGTATTGCATACATCAGGTTTGACACTGATACCTTTGGCGATCATGGCGCAGCGCGCCGTATTAGGTGCAAAAGACCCTTCTGATATCTTTATTCCCTGCATGATCGCCACCTATGTCGCAACCGTAGTTGGCTTGATCAGTGTCGCGATACGGCAGCGGATTAATCTCTTAAACCGTGTTGTGATCGGCTGGCTGGGTGGTATCAGCGCATTCATCATCGGCATGGTTTGGTACCTGAGCTTATGCATGACACGGCCTGAGATTGAAGTTTTTTCCAAACTCAGCAGCAATCTCTTGCTGTTCACTATTATTGTTGCCTTCATGCTCGGTGCCATGCGCAAACGCATCAATGTATATGACGCGTTTATTGAAGGCGCCAAAGGCGGCATGCAAACCTCATTGACGATTATTCCTTATCTGGTGGGGATGCTGGTAGCGATCGGCGTCCTGCGCAATTCGGGTGTTTTGGGTTGGATCGTTTCGGGCTTTAACTGGGTATTTATCCATCTTGGTATCAATACTGATTTCACACCTGCATTGCCGACGGCATTGATGAAGCCATTGAGTGGCAGCGGCTCCAGAGCGATGATGGTTGATGCCATGAAAACCTATGGTGTAGATTCTTTTGTTGGCCGCCTCGCCTGTATTTTCCAAGGCTCTGCCGACACCACGTTTTATATCGTGGCTTTATATTTTGGTTCAGTTGGCGTACGTAAGACACGCTATGCTATTCCGATGGGTTTGTTAGCTGATTTTGCCGGCGTGGTCGCCGCCATTTTTGTCGCCTACCTTTTCTTCCATTAAATTTTTATTGAAATGTGACACACATGAACAATCAGGAGCTTCAACAAGCGCGTAGGTTTGAGCAAGAGTGGCTGAGCTTGCAAAGCCATTACGAGCACTACGAGCGCAGTAACTTGCTAATCAAACTGGTGTGCGTCGTGCTCTTTGCTGCGGGGCTTGTTTTCAGATTGAATGTGATCATTGTGGCGGTATTCGTCTTGATATTTTGGTTGCAGGAAGGAATCGTCAGAACCTATCAGGCACGATTAGGTGGGCGTATTCTTCACATAGAAGCATCTTTGAGAGGGGAGTCGCCGACAATGCAAGCATTCCAGCTACATACCGAATGGCTAAAAACACGCCCCTCGGCGCTTGGTCTGATCGTGGAATATGCCAAAAACGCAGCTCGCCCTACGGTGGCTTTTCCTTACATCGTTTTGTTGGCACTTGATGTATTGGTGTACCTGGTATGGCTTTAAGATGAATTTAAAAACGAGTAGTTCTTCGTGTAGATTAACACGCAATACCAGCAAGGCTTTCGGGCTAAATATGGTCTGAAAGCCGCGCCGGTGTTGCGTTCTTCCCACGCAATAAATAATGGCGGTCGCCATTTTTTTCTCACAACACTGCATCTCTATGTGAAAAAATAGTCTTTATTTTGAGGCGTATTTTTTGATTTAGGTCATGCCATCGTCATACTTGATAAGTAACATAGCAACAACTGCTGTACATGCAACCGATATGCATGATGGTAGCTAGGTGCAGTTTGCCCGACATATCACGGGCATCCTCACCGCCTAAACACCAGTTCGTTAATCAGATGGGATTGACGTCTTAGATTAATGGAAAAATTCGGAACACATGTCGATTTTTTTCAATCCGGGTTAAACAACATCAGCAGGTGCCAAACGGCAAGGATGCTCGGTGTTGTTTATTTCTATCTGTATGGTGGCATGTGCGATCTTGAATTTTTGATGTAATTCGTCACAAATGCCCTGGCGAAAAACATCTCCCGGATAGCCATCGGGCATCACCAGATGTACAGTGAGCGCCGTTTCAGTGGTACTCATTCCCCAAATATGTAAATCATGAATTTCTGAAACGCCAGGTAGCGTAGTGAGATACTGCTGAACTTGTTTTGCGTTGATGCCATCGGGCACAGCGTGTAAGGCAAGATTGATTGAGTCACGCAGCACCCCCCAAGTTCCCACGACAATTAATACAGAAATAATCAGGCTGACGGACGGGTCTAGCCATTGCCAGCCAGTATTTAAAATAATAATTCCAGCGATGACGACGCCTAACGAGATCGCTGCGTCTCCTGCCATGTGCAAGAACGCGGCTCTGATATTAAGATCATCTTTGCTTCCCGAGACAAAAAGTAAGGCCGTCCCAAGATTAATGACGACGCCGATGGCAGCGACGATGATCACCGTCATGCCGTCAACCTCGCCTGGATGCCAAAAACGGACAATAGCTTCCCATGCAATACCGCCTGTTACGACCAACAGTAACATTGCATTACTTAACGCTGCGAGAATAGAAGTGCTGCGTAAGCCATAAGTAAATCGCTCAGACGGAATGCGTTTGACCAGAACGCTGGCGCCCCAGGCCAGTAATAGGCCCAAAACGTCACTCAGATTGTGACCAGCGTCAGCCAACAAGGCAACTGAATTGCTGAGAATGCCAAATATAAATTCTATTGCGACAAAACCGGTATTTAACAATATGCCAAATAAAAACGCTTTGCCAAAATCTTTCGGAGCGTGCGCATGCCCGTGACCATGCCCATGATTGTGGTGATCATCGTGCGCATGGGGATCATGGTGATCATGGCTGTCATCATGTTTGTGATGGGAATTTGCATGATTTTTTTTCAAAATTTATTTTCCGTCAGAGAGATCAATGGAGAGTGAGAATTTCTATAAGTATTTGGTAATTTCTTTGAATTCTCGTACCGTATCTTCAGCATTGCGTGACCCTTTTTTGACTGCGTGTTCAAGGCAATGGTCAATATGCTCATGCACTAATGCTTTTTTTGCATTGGTGATGGCCTTTTCTACTGCTTGCAATTGCTGGGCAATATCCAAACAACCGCGGCCACTTTCCAGCATGTCGATGATGCTCTTAAGGTGGCCATCAGCTCGTTTTAATCGTTTAATAATATCGGGGTGGGATGTATGTTCGCTCATGCTTATATCGTATCCCCCCGGATAGGATATGGCAAGAGACTTTTTTACATCCAATAAAATGATTATTTCCATGATTTTTACTTGACCAGAAATAATCGCGCAACTAAAATTCGCGTCATCTCTGGTATTTTGCATTCCAAATAGCGATCGCTTTGTCTAGTTCTATCTGCTCCTTTTGGTATGTAAAGCGAAATTTTCAACTTAATTTTTGTTTCCTTTCAAGTGTCATTTCGTGGTCACTTAATCGATTTACTATTCGTGCTACTCATCCATTAGCCTCTGTCCATTGTTATCTCGATCAATCGACATTTTTTCGTTAGGTGCGCTGTGATTTATCCTTTTCAATCTCGCTATGCCAAGTTGGCATTGCATGTGCTTGTTGTTTTTTCTATTTTATTGTTAGACGCAAAAGCGGGCGAGCAGGAAGATTGGAATGCAAAATTTCAGACGACGTATATATGGCAGGAAAAACAGCCATTCAAATCTGCGTATTCGGGGGCCAATAGTTTGGTGTCAAATGACGAAAAAAGTTATTCGTTTACCGCTACCGTTGCACTAGGATTCAGACCTTGGACTGACGGCGAAATTTACTTTAATCCAGAAGTGGCGCAAGGCGTCCCGTTTTCTAAACTTACCGGTTTGGGTGGTATGACCAATGGTGAGATGGCACGCACTTCTGGAGCTAATCCTACTTTTTATCGTGCGCGGCTTTTTTTGCGCCAAACGTGGGGTTTTGGTACTGAACAAGATGTCGTTGAATCAGCCGCCAATCAGCTTGGTGGTCAGGTCAATAAACGACGATTGGTGCTGACTGTCGGTAATCTATCGATTCCTGATCTATTTGATAATAACGTCTATAACCATGACTCTCGCACGCAGTTCATTAATTGGTCGGTAATGGCACAGGGGGCATACGATTTTGCCGCTGACGCACGCGGTTACACATCTGGCATTGCACTCGAATATTTTTACGATGATTGGGCGGTCCGTGGTGGGCGGTTTGAGCAACCGATAGAATCAAACGGACAGGCACTTGATGCCCATCTTTTTACCCATTACGGCGATCAGATTGAGATCGAACACGCGCATCTGATCGGAGAGCAGGCTGGCAAAATTCGCCTGCTGACGTTTCGCAATATCGCTGTGATGGGCAGCTATCAAGATGCCTTGGATAAAGCTAGCAAGAATGGATCGGTTCCCGCCATATCCCTGGTGCGTAGGCAACAGGCGAAGCTTGGTTACGGCGTGAATATAGAACAAGCTATGACAGAAAATATAGGTTTTTTTGGCCGGGCCAGTTGGGCGGATGGCAAAACGGAGACTTATGCATTTGCTGAGATAGACCGTTCAATTTCTGGTGGCCTGCTTATCAACGGCGATTATTGGAGGCGCGCGGACGATACCCTGGGGGTGGCCTTGGCGCAAAACCGTTTGTCGGCCAAGCATCGTGAATATTTGGCGGCGGGAGGTTTGGGTTTTTTCGTCGGAGATGGCCGCATCAACTATCGCCCAGAGAGAATTTGTGAAATTTTTTACAACATCGCGCTGGCAAAAAATACACATTTGGGCATTAATTTTCAACATATCGAAAATCCGGCTTATAACAGAGACCGGGGTCCGGTTTCTGTCGGGTCAGTGCGCTTGCATACCGAGTTTTAAGAGTACGCTACGCACTCAATCTTCGATGTGAATGGTGGACATTGAGTATTGCTAAGAATAAATAAAAAGGTCAATAGCATGAACAAGAAAAAACAATTTTTTCCCCGGCAAGTGGTAGAGGCTGGTGGAAATCGGTGGGATTGGGCCTTGTTGCCCATCATTCTGGCCCTACTCGTATTGCTGGCCTATGGCGGTGCGCAGATGGCGCATCCTTATCAGTTGGGAGAAACCTTACCGCTCTCGCTTGAGCCGATTAATCTTCCTTATTATTTGCTGAGGACGACTTTGCGGATGTTTCTCGCGCTTGGTGCTTCGGTGGTGTTTAGTTGCGTATTTGCCGCCTTAGCGACCAAGTACCGTGTTGCAGAAAAAATTCTGGTACCCATGCTCGATATTTTGCAATCCATCCCCATCCTCGGCTTTTTGTCGATTACGGTCACCGCTTTCATTGCACTGTTCCCCGGCAATCTCTTTGGTGTTGAATGTGCCGCCATATTTGCCATCTTTACTTCGCAGGCATGGAATATGGCGTTCAGCGCTTATCAGGGATTTCGTACAGTTCCCGTTGAACTGGTCGAGGCGGCCACGGTATTTCAGCTCTCAGGCTGGCAGCGATTCTGGCGGCTAGAATTGCCGTTCGCCATGCCTGGTTTGCTATGGAATATGATGATGTCGATGTCGGGCGGCTGGTTCTTCGTCGTCGCGGCAGAAGCTATCTCGGTCTCTAACCAAAATATCAAGCTGCCTGGTATCGGTTCTTACATCGCACTCGCCATCGAGCAGCGCGATCTGCCTGCCATCGGTTGGGCGATCGGTGCGATGCTGATCGGCATACTGATTTACGATCAGATTTTTTTCAGACCCTTGCTGGCGTGGGCGGATAAGTTTCGCTTTGAGGAGTCGGGCAGCGAAATAGTTCAGCAATCCTGGCTGCTCACCTGGCTACAAAGAACAGAACGGACACAATCGATCGCAAAGATTTTTATCCGCTTATTGGAAAAATCTTTTTCAGTATTTCGTTTGCGCTACGACGGCACATCGATACGTGCAAGGCAAGTATCAGAATCCTCAACACCTGCGCGGATCTGGGACGCGATTATTGTAGCCGTGGTTTTTTATGCGCTCTGGACCTTGATACACTTCGTTCATGCGGAGGTGGGCTGGAGTGAAGTCGGGCATGTTTTTGTCTTAGGTTTTTATACCTTAATGCGGGTATTGATCCTCTTGTTTCTCGCCGCACTCATCTGGGTTCCTATTGGTGTCTGGATAGGATTAAACCCGCGACTTGCCGAACGGGTGCAGGCTATTGCGCAATTTCTGGCTGCTTTTCCAGCCAATCTCGTATTTCCAGTTGCTGTGGTTGGCATTGTACATTTCAAACTTAATCCGGATATCTGGCTATCGCCTTTGATGATACTTGGCACGCAGTGGTACTTGTTATTTAACGTGATCGCCGGCGCATCTACCATCCCGACAGAATTACGCTATGCGACGCAAAATTTTGGCTTAACCGGCTGGCTCAAGTGGCGGCGCTATTTTTTGCCCGCAATTTTCCCCAGTTTCGTCACCGGCGCCATTACCGCCACTGGCGGCTCATGGAATGCTAGCATCGTGGCGGAATATGTGAGTTGGGGCGACACAACACTAAAAGCCCAAGGCTTAGGCAGTTATATTCAAGAGATGACTAACAAAGGTGATTTTCCGCGCATTGCATTGGGAATCGGGATCATGTGTCTCTTCGTCATGGGTCTGAATCATTTTGTCTGGCGGCGTTTATATCGAATGGCTGAAGATAGATTACATTTTTAGAATTGATGCGTTCAAGTGACAAGCGTTTGAATACCACTGTAGCTCTGCCCAGAAAAAAATAGGATAAGCACTATGACTACCACTATCGTTGAACTCAAATCCGTTGGAAAGTCCTTTCGATCTGCCGACGGCTCAGACCGTTCCGTTTTGGAGGGTGTCGATTTTGCGCTAAAGGAAGGTGAGATTGTGGCGTTGCTCGGACAATCGGGATCGGGTAAGTCGACGATGTTGCGCATCATGGCAGGATTGATTGGCGCTGACAAAGGACAGGTTCTTTATCATGACATGCCCCTGTTTGGGTCTGCCCGTGGCATCAGGATGGTGTTCCAGTCTTTCGCCTTGTTTCCCTGGCTTACCGTGCAAAAAAATGTGGAGCTGGGGATGGAAGCGCAAGGTGTTGCCGCCGATGAGAGAGAGCGCCGTGCAGAAAAAGTCATCGACCTTATCGGTCTCTCTGGTTTTGAAGGCGCCTTACCGCGTGAATTATCCGGTGGTATGCGCCAGCGCGTAGGGATCGCCCGGGCCTTGGTGATGGAGCCCGAAGTATTGCTCATGGACGAAGCATTTTCTGCCTTGGATGTGCTGACTGGCGAACGCTTACGCGAAGATATTTTAGAGTTGTGGGAATCAGGACAAATTCCGACCAAGGCGATGTTGGTGGTGTCGCACAACATTGAAGAAGCCGTGATGATGGCCGATAGGATATTGATTTTTTCCAGTAATCCCGGAAGTATCCGCGCGGAGTTGCCGATTGCTCTCGCTCGTCCGCGCAATGCAGAAAGTCACGAAGTGAGGGCATTGATCGACGAGGTCTATGGCTTGATGACAGCAGGCACATCGCGCCCGGGTCGCACCAGCGAAAAAGAAGCCAAGTTACAGTTGGGCGATCGCTTGCCGGAGGCAGATATTGCACGTATTGAGGGTATTTTAGAATTGCTGATGGATGAGCCGTATCGCGGACAAGCCGATTTGCCAAAACTAGGTGAAGAAACCGAGCTGACAGATACCGAACTGCTCGATGTCTCCATTACGTTAGCGCTGCTCGGTTTTGCACAATTAGCCCATGGCGACATTACGATTACACCACTCGGTGAGCAATACGTCAGTGCGAGCAACCCCGAGCGGCAAACGATTTTCGGCCGTCAGTTACTGGAAAATGTTCCCTTGGTGGCGTATATTTGTCATGGCCTGGCGCAGGATCGTTCTGGCGATCTGCCCGAGGATCTCTTTTTGAGATTATTGCGCTTTACGCTCAATGCCGAAGACGCAGAAAGCGCATTGCGCGTCGCCATTGAGTGGGGGCGTTACGGTAATTTGTTTGAATACAATTTCAACGCCGGGATTATTCATTTGCCGAAAGACGAAGCGCCGATGTCGGATTAGGCAACCACTCAGGCGCTAGCAATGATTTAGAATAATCCAGAAGCAATATTGATTGTTAGCGCTAATAAGGTTGTATTGAAGAAAAAAGCGAAGACGCAATGCACGGTGCCAATGCGGCGCATGGCGCGGCATGAGAAGCTGACATCAGCCGTCTGACCCGAAGTGCCGATGACGCAAGCAAAATAAAGAAAATCTCCATAATCGGGGGCGTGCCCGCCGGGAAATTCCAGTCCGCCTGAATTGCCTCTGGCTTGCGCCGCGTAGTAGTCATGCGCATAGTGGAGTGCAAACATGACTTGGGTAAATGCCCATGACGATATGATCGTTAATACGGTCAGTGCGATGTGTTCGTAACGTAATGTGCCATGCATCTCTTTCACGACAGCGAGCTCTGCAACAATGGCACCGATAGACATCAGTGCGGCGATGATGACCAGGGTGAGGATGATGAGTCGCCCTTCATCGTGTTGCAGGGCGCGTTTGCGCATGCTTTCATGGGTAGACCAAAACATCATTCTTGCCGCCAGGATGAGATAAAGACAGGCGCCAACATTCCAACCGATAATCATTCTCGTAATGTGTTGTTGCGCCAGCGACATCGGCAGAAAGAAGATGGTGGCAATGCCGATCAAAATGCAAATGGCGAGCCTGGGTCGCGCCATCAATAGGCGAAGTGGCTTGAATTGAATGGCGCTTGGTGATAGGTTTATCATGGTTCAATCGTGGTTAATATTGATGAAATAAATAAATTTTTCACATTATGCAGGCTTTTAACTTGCACATCATTAAATTGAATGATCTGATATAAGACACACATAAATACCCCGATATAAAGTGCATCCATCATCGTCGCCAATCCTAATGGAAATTTTGGCTTAAAGGGCGAGTTGATGAATAAGTCAGAACAACAATCCTCATCTTGAAGGCTGACAAAACATTGTTGTGCCTGCCCATATCGGGAGACTTCAATCAAGACGATTGAAGGGAAGATAGACTTTTTTTAGCTGACGTGCCAGTATCAAATCAAGGAGGATATTCGATTGAAAAATATCATCAAAATCACCATTTTTATGGCGGCCATCGTTAGCTTATCTGCTTGCCAAAAAGCTGTGCGGGCGCATGAAAATGTGTCATTTCGTGTTCAAGGCGACTTACATAGCGCCTTATATCCGATGCATGTCGAACAGCGTAGTGAAGACGTGTATATTCAGTTAAAAGTATCCGCGCCTGTTCCTGAAATTTCATCATTGGATGTGAACGGGAATGAAGAGGTTTTTCTATTTAATATCGAGCAAGACATGCTCATTGTTCCTGGTAAATTCGATCATCTGTGCTTGCGCCATGCCGGAGAAAAAACCATCGATATCGTCAGAGACGATCTGTATGCCGGCCCCTCTTGCAAGGAAAAGCAATAAGACAATTGGTCTTAAATGAGTGTGTTATCGTGCTAGCACATTAATTCGAAAAAAATAGACAATGCGAAAAGCGGCAGATTTAGCTGGTCACGAGGAAAAAACATGGTGGAAGAAACTGGGTCCAGGTCTTATCACTGGCGCAGCTGACGACGACCCTAGTGGAATCGCAACTTACTCGCAAGCTGGCGCACAGTTCGGGCTGAATATGCTCTGGACGGTCTTGTTTACCTATCCCTTAATGGTGGGTATTCAGGTTGTCAGCGCCAGAATCGGACGGGTGAGCGGCCATGGGCTCGCTACCAATATTCGCCGGCATTATCCAGCGTGGCTCTTGTATGGAGTTGTCTCACTTTTACTGATTGCCAATACCATTAATATTGCTGCTGACGTGGCGGCCATGGGGCAGGCGTTAACCCTGATCATTGGCGGCCCGGCGCGAGTTTATGCCATATCTTTCGGCGTTTTATCCTTACTGCTGCAACTTTTTATTCATTATAGAAGTTATGTCCGCATCCTGAAATGGCTGACGCTGGCTTTGCTAGCCTACGTTGCCACAGTCTTTGTAGTGCAGGTGCCTTGGTCGCAAGTATTGCTCCGGGCGCTTGTGCCGCAGATATCCTGGACGCCAGCATTTATCACCACTGTAGTCGCGGTGTTTGGTACCACCATCAGCCCCTATTTATTTTTCTGGCAAGCCTCTCAGGAAGTCGAAGAACAACTGGCAGATCCCCACGCTAAATCATTGATTGAGGCACCTCAATACGCCGATGCAAACTTAAGACGTATCAAAATCGATACGTATATTGGCATGGGATTTTCAAATTTGGTGGCGTTTTTTATTATTTTAACGACCGCCGTCACACTTAATTTGCATGGTGTTACAGATATTCAAACGTCGGCGCAGGCTGCATTGGCATTGCGCCCCATCGCAGGTGAATTTGCGTTTATGTTGTTTAGCTTTGGCATCATCGGCACAGGATTGCTTGCGATTCCAGTCTTGGCGGGTTCTTCCGCGTATGCCATGGCAGGGGCATTTACATGGGAAAACAGTCTCGAACGCAAACCGATGGAGGCAAAGCGTTTTTATGGAATTATCGCGGTCTCGACATTAATAGGGGTTGCGCTTGATTTCACACCCATTGATCCGATCAAAGCTTTGTACTGGAGCGCAGTGATCAACGGTGTTATTTCTGTGCCTATCATGGTGGTGATGATGTTGATGGCGGTTCGGCCTGAGATTATGGGTAAGTTCGTTATTACCACCAGATTAAAGGCGTTGGGCTGGCTGGCAACATTAATGATGGCGGCAGCAGTAATGGCCATGTTCCTGACCTTGTAAAACGTCTTAGTCGATGGGCAAAAAGCGGGTTAACTATCAATGCCAGTGCGGCAGGAGCCCGACGTTGTTTGCCATTGTCTGCGATTGTCGGTCGCGTTC
>JACMRF010000111.1 GCA_014376575.1 Undibacterium sp. | reverse complement strand
CCGGTCTGCTGCCGTCCAACTCGCTCGCCACGGCGGCTTCAACCAAGCTCAGGAACTCTTTCTTCGCCGGTTCGAACTGCGTGCCAGCGTCCGGCGCGAAGGCCGCTTGCCAGTACGGTGCCACCGTGAGTTTGCCGTTTTCAAACATCGCATAGTGCCCCGGCGGCAAGCGCATCACACCTTTGTAAATGGTGCGAGGCGATGGGATGTGGTGGAAGTACAGGTAGTCGAAGATGGCCTGGGGGTCGATGTCGGCGGCGTCACCGAGTTCGTCGGCTCGCGAAGCGAACGTCAGTTGGTTATTGGCAATGCGATAGCACAAGGTTTCGATAGCAAAACGGTCGACCGCTAAAAAACCTCCCCCTGTAGAATTTACTATACCGACCGAAAAACTACCTCTGACTGTGGCTACACCAATCGAAGGCGAGCCCTTCAACACCTGCAGCCAAGTTTTTTCCGGGTCACGATCAGTAGTGGGAAAGTGTAATGTTGTGTCGAACTCGGGTTTGCCGGTAAATAGGGTTTTTTCTAACATGCGAATTGATGAAGATCACTTTATTATAGAAGCATGAGAAGCCATATGTTGCAGCTTATCGCAAGCAGCACATTTCAGCCCATGGATGTTTTAATTATAAATTGAGAAATTTGTTATATGGAAAATGCCAATATTTCAGTCGTCATACCTGCATATAATGCTGAAAACTTTATTGTAGAAGCGTTAAATAGTATTATGAAACAGTCTGCATTACCCACAGAGGTAATAGTGATCGATGATGGATCATTGGATTGCACAAGTGATTGTGTAAATCGTTGGATAAAAAATAATCATCAACCGTTTAATACAATTTTGCTCAGGCAAACCAACGGAGGCATTTCTTCTGCCAGGAATGCAGGAATTAGAAAGGCTTCTTCACATTGGATCGCATTGCTCGATGCAGATGATATTTGGGAAAATAATCATTTGGAAATATTAATGGCAGCAGTTAGGCTTATTCCAAATGCAATCGGAAGTTATGCTGCAAGCCGCTTATTGGTAAATGGAAAACTATCGGAATGTTTTTGCGACGACTATTGGGATAGTCCGTCAAGAAATCTGGGCAAAAAAATAGAAAAAACTTCGAACTATTTAATTGATTTCAATGTATTTTACCGACTCATCAAAGGCAATTTTATAAAACCATCATGCGTATTGTTTGACCGCAGCGTTGCTATACAAGCAGGTCTTTTTAATGAGTCGCTCCGTTCAGCAGAAGACCGCGATTTTTTTATACGATTGCTTAGACTCGGTAACCTGGTATATTCCAATGTGTCAATTACTCGATATCGCTGGCACGATGATAATCTTTCGCAGATTAAAAACTCAAAGAAGAATATTGAAAACGGGCTACGTGCATTGAAAACAATTAGGGATAACATTGACTTGCATTTAAACAAAGCGGAGTTTTCAGCATTGCAGCAGGTCATAATAAATACATCACGTGAACATTCTTATGCGAGCTCGTTGGATGGAAAGGTAGTTTTTTTGAAAAACATGAAATGGTTGGCGAAAACGTTTGGGCTGGCTAACTTGTTGACTGCCGTTTCGTTAAAGGATTGTCTACGTGCCATGATCTCGGCCTAACTATATATTGTTTGATGATTGCAGAAATTGTAATTTTATCAATCACTGCATACACTAATTGTTCAAGAGCTACGAAGAATTAAAATCCAAACTCTTTTTAACGGCACGCAATCTTATGTCTTGATACGGATCTGTGTGACCAATGATTAGGTAAGCTTCGTAGGCATCATTTGCTTATAAATTTGTTTGAATTCTTTTGTAATTTGATGGCCGGTAAAAAATGTCCCTGCCATAAAACCACCAATTGCTGCTACCGTGGATAAGAGTAACGGAATTATTATGTTATTTGGATGTGCTCCAAAGTAATATAGGGCGAAAAACGGACCTACCGCCACAAAAGGAACCACTAGAGCGCTTGCTTTTAAAGTATTCAAAAGGGCTAACTTGGGTATTTTAGTTGTTTTACATACAACGCGCAAATTAAAAATCATATTCAAAAATGAAGCGGCAATAGCAGCAATACAAACCGCAGTCAAACTATAGGCTGATGCAACAGCTACAAAAGATATGTTGATCGCCGCATTGAAAATTGTAATACGAACGATTTGTGAGACGGCACCTACTGATAAAATTGCGACACCGCAAAGCGTCGTAGGAACATTAAAGACTGTTGCTGCAGCGAGTAGCCGAGCAAGATTTGCTGAGGCATCCCATTGCGAACCGTACAGCATTCTGATAATTGGATCGGCCATAACAGCAACAAATATGCAAAAAGACCAGCCAATGACGGTTACATAAGCTGTTGCTCTGAGAAATGACTCTGAAATACTACCTTTCTCACGGTTAATTTTCGAAAACCAGGGTAGGCAAACTGAACCAACAGCATCAGTAATTAATCTGCTGAACATTTGAACCAGACCGTTGGCGCGTGAATAATAACCGACCGAGGCAATATTTTGAAATTTTCCAAGCATCAGTTCGGGTGAGCCACCCGACGCGACATTAATTATGCTACTTAAACTAATTTTCGATCCAAACGACAAGACAGTTTTTATTTCTTTAATGCCTGGGGACCATGGAAAGTGGGCTGGCCTGAAATAAGTTGCAGCCATTGCGTTTGTAAGGGTTGAGATGAGCGAGCCGATGGCCAGGCTGATTGGCCCGAAATCTTGCAAGGCTAAAACAATTGAGGTTGCCGCACCTGTCACGGCAGATGCAAATCGGATCAAAGCGACGGACTCAAATCTCATCTCGCGCATCAACCACGCATAAGTCAGCGAGCCAAACGGATTAATAATATAATTCAAAGCGATCACATACATAATATTTTGCATGCGAGGCTCTTGGTAAAATAATGCCGCCGGATAACTGGCGATTATTACCAGAATGGCTAATATAAAACCTAATCCAAGTTGAATAGCCCAAACTGCTTTTATTTTGTCTGACGTAAGGTCGCGCTCTTGTACCAGATATGAGCCAGCACCCAAGTCCCGCACTGACGAAACGAACATCAACAGCACCATGGTGACCGAGTACACCCCAAGCTCAGCTGGAGTCAGCAATCTGGCGATGACCATCGATGAGCCTATAGATATTGCTAAACTTGCATATCTGTCAAGAAATGAAAATATTAA
Organism: Undibacterium sp.; assembly: GCA_014376575.1. Next base: position 6,354 of record JACMRF010000111.1, on the reverse strand, counting down.
TGATTTTCTAGTGGACATCAGATATATTTATCCTATTTTATTAAACTTAAATAGATTGTATGCTATTTAACATTTAATTTTATATTCACAGTCAGTTAAATAAAATATTCAATAATTTATCACCCAATGAGATGGCGTGTATAACTAATATATCTGTACCCGCCGTTTTGCAGTAAACTCAATAAGTGATTTTTCCACGCGTACAGTTTGCGACCGTCAGCCCATGCAGTTTCAGCTGTGCAGTGATAAGCAGCAGACATTTTTCTAGCGATTGCTGTTTGAATGTTACGAGGTGGCGATGTTGCAAGCATTTGCTTATATAGAGGAATATAAGCTTCTACATACGCATTTGACTTTGACAGTGAATTAGGAGTGTCGCCGTGACAGCGAGCCAGAGGTTCATCGATAACTATAATTTTCTTGTTGTCCATCATGAGTCTAAAAGCGAGCCACGTCCACTCAGCGTATTTTGAATAATTTTTAAAATATTTAGTATCTATTGAAGATGTTCTATATAAGGCATTGTTGTTATGTAGCCAATTAAAGTTCATCAATGCCTGAAATGGATCTGCGATTACATCTTTTAACGTGGCATATCTCAGTTCATTGACGCCGGACATACATTGATAGTAATTAGTGACGACTAAATCAGCTGTTTCCGAGTGGTCCAATGCGCTTATTTTTCTATCCGTCGAATCTGCCAAATACTCATCGTCATCATCCAACGTTGAAAAATATTTCGTCTGGACCAGTTCGCGACCCCTTAGCACTGCATTGGGAGCAGATGGAACACTATTTTTTTCAACCTTTACGTCATGCTGATTCGATAGCCAAGAACACAATTCGTCATCGTATTTATTGCCGTTAACCACAGCAATGATTGCAATGCTTTGTTTTGAAGAATCACGAACTGACTGAATGGCCCGCTTCAGCATTTCGCTTCGCTCAGCCAACGCCATGGTAGGAATAATTACAGTGACTTCAGAAGATTGAAACAAGTTATGCATGATTAATGTCAGCCGGAAACCAGTAGCTCAATGCGAGATAATATTTAAAATACGGGATAACTCTTTCGCGCGATGAAGACGCGATGCACTGTTGATAGCATAAGGGCGCGCCAAGTATTTTGATATTTCTATGTCATCGCTTATGAAGTGCTTGATTAAGACTGCAATTTCATCGCAGTTGTCCAGCGCAGCAATCGCCTCAATACCTGATTTTCTCAATACTGCTGCCGTATCTCCAGCATGATCAGTTAGCGCCAACACTGGGCGACCTGCACGCATATATTCATACAGCTTTGCAGGTATTTGCGAATTGCAGTTGCTGGCCTGCATAATTAGTAAACCATCAGCCCGCATCATTTCGTTCAAGGCTTCTCGGTACGGGATGGGCGGGCATATATCAATGTACGCCTCAACTGCATATCGCTGCGCCAACTCTCTCAGCAAATCCTCTGCCACTGCCGCGCGGAACCGCACGGTGAGAGAGCCGGGGCGAATCGCCCCCGCATCGTGCAGTCGTCGCAGTGCCGCCATCAACTGCGTGGGGTCGCGCTCGCTCGGATAGACGATGCCGCTGTGGAGCAGCGTCAAGCTGCCGGGAACCAAAGGCGGGAGCGTGCCAAGCGGGCCACTGGCGAGGAGGCCCGTGAATGTCTCTTCGTCGAAGCCGTTCTCTATAACTTCGATGCGGGCTGCTGCTTCAGGGTGGAGATGGCGGTAATAAGCGGCAGCACCCGGCGTGGTGAAGACGCAGCGCGTCGCCTGAGTCATGGCCATTTGTTCAATCTGCCGGTACTGCTCCCACGTCAAGGGATCAGCGGGATAGCCTTCTTGTGCCATCGGGTCGCGAAAATCAGCCACCCACGGAATGCCGGTGCGGCGGTGTAACTCGGCGCCAATTAAATGCGCTGTAGCAATTGGGTAGGTGCTCCAGATGACGGTCGGTTTGTACTTGCGAATCATCTGCAAGCCCTGGCGCACGCCGTCGAAACGCCAACTGACCCACCGGTCAGGCCTCGCCATGGCGCCGACATACCGGCCTGAAACAGACAAATGGCGCGCTGTGTCCAGCGCAAACGCGCGCCGCACCACCGTTCCCGGCAGGATGTCGGCATTCAAGTCAGAGCTGACTCGCTCGTAAGCACGCGGCGAAGCGCTAAGCACCAAGGGTTGCCAATCGAATTTGGGCAAATGTTGGGCAAAACGTAGCGTGCGTTGAATGCCGCTACTGCCCGCCAAAGGCGGGAAGTGGAAGGCAATCATTAACACGCGATTCATAGCGGGTCGAACCAGTTGGCTCTGCGCAACGCCGAGCGCGTGGCTTCAAGAAACGCCCTGCCGTACCGTAGGTCAGGTTCGAGGTGATTGCCCTCCGCCCATTCGTTCCAAGCGTTGAGAAACACCATCTGTCGCGTCGAGGACTGGTGGATGCGCGTCCATTCCAACATGTCAAATAACCAGTCCTCGTACTTTTCAGGGGAGCTGTTTAAAACGATGGTGGCTTCTGTCGGCCGGCGGGCGGTGTTGTCGAATCCGGGCGTGACGCAGCGCAAAAACGGGTAGTCTGGTGCAGGTTTGGTACGCATTTTTTCTTGCATCAAGTGGTAATCGACCACGCGATGCTTGGCATAGCCCTTGTGCAGCATGCCCATCGCCATCGCGAGCTTTGACTTCCAAGTGCTGTGGTATCTGCCGCCGAGATTGCGCCAATCCGGCGCAAATTCAATGGAGAGGTCAAGCCCAATTGCGCGTGGATCGTGCCGGTTCGTATGCCCATCCCACTCGAACTGCGCCAACATTAAGTCGCCGACGCCTTCCTGTTGGGCAATTTTTCTCCAAATGTCGAATGTGCGTTGCGGTTCAGGCAGGTGCGCGGCACGATAGACGATAAAAAGCGGCTTTCCCTCAATGCGTATATAACGGCGATCGGCAAAGTAAGGAAGCAGATGGCGAATATGGTTTTCGTCGTCTGTAGCCGAATAATGCTGTTCGGCCAATATTTCGCGGTCACCGCCATTCCAAGCTCGACTCCAATTTTCATTGGCCCAACACAAGTTAAATGGAAAGTCCGGTTCTCCAGACTTTAATATTTCATCGACTGGCCGCTCCAACAAGCGGTGCCCGTTGAACCAATAGTGGTAATAGCAAAAACCTTTGATACCATATTCAGAAGCTAGTTCCGCTTGCGCGGCGCGGGCCTCCGGTAGCCGCAAATCATAAAAGCCGAGTTCATCGGGCAAATGTGGTTGATAATGCCCTGGAAATTGAGGGGTTGCCTTAGTTACATTGTGCCATTCAGTAAATCCTGGGCGCCACCAAGCATTGTTTTTAGGAATGGGATGAAACTGTGGCAGCACGACGGCAATTGCACGGCAGTCAGCAGCAGCATTTGGAGAGTTCAAGCAAACTCCAGCCGTGTCAAGAGGAAAGCTTTGATACGCAGGCATATTGCATAAAGCGGGTGTCATGCAGCAATCCAGACAATATCTTGTTCAGTAGCTCTTGTTTCCATGTAAATCGGATGGGATTTATGCCTGTAAGTGATACCACGTCATATCCCGCTTGCTCGAACATTTTTTTCATACTCTTATGCGTGAAGAATCTGAGATGGGTACGATCCAGCACTCCGTGATCGCTGTAGATCCAATTCCCGCTAACCATCAAATCACGCAGGATGGGCCAATAGCGGATATTTGGGATCGATGCCACGATACAGCCACCCGGCGCTAGATTACTCCGAATTGCATGCAGAAGCTCCCATGGATTGAGCAAATGCTCAAGCACATCGTTAAAAACGATGCAATCGAACTGTTCGCCTTTCAACGCATTCAATGCTTCTTCGAACGAAGTAGTGTGCAACCTATCAAAATGTTGTCGAGCCTCTTCGGCTGCAGCTTCAAAAGGTTCGATGCCCACTGCAAATACGTCACGTTGCCGTTTCAAAGCGCCGATAAAGCCTCCGCGACCACATCCAACTTCAAGCAGTCGAGTCGCGGTGGGAGGAATAAACTGAAGCATTTCAAGTCGATTCTGCGAGAAATATGATTTCTCTTTCACGTCATACAAATTTTCAGACTTCATTTTCATAATTTGAAAATCTCTAATATCTAATTTCTGAACGCTGTAAATCGCTTTAGGAGCTCTAAAAATGTCTTTGAGGGATTTTCTATCGCACCCGCAATAAAATATGGTGCGTGTCTGAATAAATTACGCAACCACCACGGGCCCGATATTTGTTGCGGCGGTGAGCCGAAGCGGCTTTGCCACGCTGCCCAACATCCATCTGCAATCGCGTTGATCTTAACAGTGTCAGCACCGTGCGTAATCAAATGGGCCACTTGGTAAAGAGAATAGGTGAGAAGTCGCCGTGTCATGCCGGCGCGGTGTTGCTTGGGAGTATGCGTGCCCCAAAACAGCCATTGATTGCGCGCCATCAGATAAAGAGCCATGGCGCTGTGCTCGTGCAGTGCCTTGTATTGATGCAAGCAGATTGACGCAGGGCAGTAGGCGACTTTCAAGTCCGCAGCGGCTAGACGTGCGCTCAAGTCGTTGTCATCGTAGTAGGCGAAGTAGCGATCATCCAGCAGACCAATCTCTTGCATCGCTGAGCACCTCAACAACAGTGCCGTTCCGACGAGCAGGGTGGGTTGCCCCTGCGGTGTCGGCTCATCCGGATTCGAATGGCGAATTGATCGTTGCGTTGCCCAATCAATGGAGCCGGCCACCATCAAAGCACGGCGCTCGGAACCGCTTCGATAGATTAGCGACGACAGCACGGCAATTTCTGGGTCGGCATCCATCGCGTTTTGCAACGCGAGAATGGCATCAATATAAATCTCGCAATCGTTGTTCAGTATGAAGACTGAGCCGTATCCGCGCTCAAAGGCAAGCTGGATCATCCAATTGTGGCCACCTGTAAATCCCAGGTTTTTCGGCACCCGAAAGCATTCGACATCAGGAAACATCGCCGCCAGTTGGACGGTCGGGTCGTCGCGGGAGCCGTTGTCGAGCACTGCGAATTGAATGCGCGGGCAGTTGTCTCTTGCTAGGCCTGAGAGGCAAGAAATGGTGTCCTTAATACCGTTCCAATTCAGAATGCTGACTAACATCATTGTTGAAGCGGCAGGGACGCTTAAAGACTTTACTTCGTTGGGCATGACTGATTGTGCCGGCGATTGAAATAAACTCGATGCGCCGTCCATTTCATCGTCCAGCGAGGATGCGTGTCAGTGCCAAAGGCAGCCTGACAAAAGTCATCGGATCAACTTGGGCTTGCAAAAGCAGGAGCCGCAAAGGTAGAGGTTTTCGATGCCTGATGCAATGCAGTATGTCCCGATTAAACTCAAGGCGCAAACATTGGATAGCCTCGTGCAAAAATAGTTTTTGCTTAAAACTGCAGGTTATCTCCTTTAAAAGCACCTTGCGGTATTTAAGTTCGTTATAAATTCTTAGCATGTGTTCGGGCGTGCCCCATTCTGCGCCGGAGTAAATATTCACGCCGCGCCCATAGGTGGCTTCTGGATGCGTTGAAAACACGATCTTCACGCCTAATCGCACCATTCCCAGCCAAAATAAATAATCTTCGCCAGCGTTTGTGTACTCAGCGCGAAAACGCAGATTATCAAAGCCATTCCGACGATAAATTACGGTGGAAGTACCAATGACATTGCCCCGCATAATTTGGTCGATCATGTCGCCCGTGTAAGCATGCAAGTCGGTGCAATCCAGTGGAAGCATCGGGTGATCAGCTGTCTTGATTCTGCTGGCTCTGACAAAAGCGCTTACTTGATTATCGAGCTGGTAGTGGTCAGAGAAGTAGAAATCAAATCCGCCTTCTAGTGCCACAGTGGCCCGAGCCAGATGGTCGGCAGTCCATTCGTCATCCGAATCCAGAAAGGCGATGTAGCGTGTCGCGTTTGGTATTGCATCCAGGCCGGCATTGCGTGCGGCACCCGGGCCGCCGTTCACCTGACGAATCAAGGTCATGCCCAGGCTATTGGGCAGGGCTGCCGCTGCGATTTCGCCATCCGCCGGCACCGGCGAAGCGTCGTCCACGACAATCACATGGATCGGCAACGGGCAGTCACGCTGCGCTGCGATGCTGGCCAGCGCCCGCTGCAGCACGCCAGCGCTGCGCTGGAAGTAGGGGATGACGACCGTGATCAAAGCGTTTTCGCCTTCACTAGGTTGAAGTAGGTGCCATATCTGCACTGGCACTGACAGGAACTTCGATGGCAATTGCATTCTGACGCTGCTTTGCCCATCGTTTCAACCAAGCCCAACGGTAATGCGTGAAGTGATAAATGGTGCGCGATTCAGCGGTCAGCTTGGTATGCCAATCCATTATTTT
>JACMRF010000110.1 GCA_014376575.1 Undibacterium sp. | reverse complement strand
GCGGCTCACTGACCACCACGGTATCAGTCGTGCACGGCGCGCTCACTGCCGTTAATTTTGCCGGTGCTGTCATCACCAATAACGGCACAGCTACGATCACCATTACGGGCACAGCAGCAGCAATTAATGGGGCATTGAACGGCCTGAGCTTTGCGCCAACGGCCGACTACAACGGCAGCGACACCTTAACCATTAAGACCAATGACGGTACGCTCAGCGACATCGATACCGTGGCAATTACCGTCACACCGGTGGCCGATATTGTCGACGATGACGTAATCACGACCAACGAAGACACGCTGGTTAATATCAACGTCAACGCCAACGATAGTTTTGAAAACGCAGGCCATACGATCACTGCGATCAACGGCTTAGCGATAGTGGTGAACGGTTCGGTTGCTGTCACTGGTGGTACGGTCACGCTCAAAGTAGACGGTACTTTAGACTTTACTCCCACGGCCAACTTCAACGGCGTGGTGCCAACCATCACCTACACAGTGACTTCGGGCGGTGTGACAGAAACGGCCAATATTAATATTTCTGTGACCGCGGTGAACGACATTCCTGTCGCCAAAGACGATGTCAATGCAGTGACTGAAGACGCCGCCGTTACTACCCTCACCGTGACGGCTGCGAATGGTGTGATTCAGAGTGCTAGCGCCCCGGCAGGAAAAGATACCGATGCGGATGTGACGGATGTACTGACGGTAACTGCAGTACGAACTGGTACTGAATTAGGCGCTGGCACTGCAGGATCAGTCGGCGTTGCGCTTGCTGGTACATACGGTACGGTCACCTTGAATGGCGATGGTAGTTACACTTACGTTCTCAATAATGGCAGTCCGGTAGTACAGAACTTGATTGCCGGGGAGGTGGTGCAAGATGTGTTTACTTATACGATCAGTGATGGCCATGGCGGAACAGATAAAGCGAGTTTGACGATTAACGTCACGGGCGCACAGGATTTGACAGCCGGTACACCGTCAGTCGTCCCGCTCAATACAGCGACAGGTTTGAACGGCGAATACTATGGATACAATGATACGGCAGCGCCAGGTACGGGATTCCGAACTCATAGTGATGACGGTACGGCGACCTTCGGTACTCATTTAGCTGCGGGTAATCTCAATTCTGTTGAGGATATTTATAAAATTGTTGATGGCCGAAATGGGAGTAGTGTTGTCGGCTCAGCCAGCGCAGCGGGTGCCAATGTGGCAGACGTTGCTTTCAAGGTGCGTAGTTTGGATTATGGCTCTACCCCGGTCGTCAATTCATCATTGGGCTCCAATAGCAATGTTGCGGCCGGCGTCTTTTTACCCGTCGGTGATGGTACGGCAAATTCGACAACGAAAGCACTCAGTAATTTCCTTGATCAGGATCGTCCGACAGCGATTGCACAAATCGGTGCATTAAATACCGGCGGCACATCTGGCTTAGGAAAAACATCTGATGCAGCGATACGTATCTCTGGTGATATCTATGTCCAGCCTGGTCTGTATGATTTCCGTGTCCGTGGAGATGATGGTTATAGCTTGAAAATTGCTGGCCAAACACTGATTGAATACGATGGAAATCAAGCCCCGACCACCCGTATTTTTACCAACGTACCTTTGGGTGATTTGCAAGGTGGCTTGCAATCACTAGAGTTACTGTATTGGGAGCAGGGCGGCAATGCCAACTTAAAGATCGAATACAAATTAAGTAATGATCCGGTCGGCAGTTATCAGGTGCTGTCACTGACGAATACGGCGATGTTTACCCATGAGAACGCCCCAACCATTGCCGATACCCGCATTCAAGACTTGGTCTACGATGGTGCTAGCACAACATGGCAATTGCGCACTGGCGCAAAGCTTGATGGTGATAATGCGGACAATACGATTACTGGTGGCGCCGGTAGAGATTATCTGACCGGTGGTGGTGGTAATGACATCTTAATTGGTGGTGCTGGTGCCGATACCTTAGATGGTGGTACGGGTAACGATAAACTGTTCGGTGGTGTCGGGAATGACCTCCTGATCGGTGGCTTAGGTGCCGATACCTTGACAGGTGGCACTGGCGATGACGTCTACCGCCTTTCCGACACCTTAGATACCATTGTTGAGCTTGCTGGTGAGGGTTACGATACCGTTCAATTAGATGCCACCTACGTCGCTGCAAATAGTGGTACGACGTATGTGTTGGGCGCCAATCTTGAAAATCTCATGGCATACGATGGTGCCGCCATTAATTTCACCGGTAATGCGGCCAATAATCGAATAGAAGGCAATTCGTCTGACAATATAATTAAAGGCGGCGCAGGTAACGATTATATTTCTGGCGGTGGCGGCAACGATACTTTGTGGGGAGAAGCCGGATCGGATACTTTCGCCTGGCATCTGGCTGACAGTGGCACCGCTGGGTCACCCGCGGTCGATACCATCAAAGACTTCACTTACGGCGGCGGTTATAGCAATATCGATACCGGCGCAGGTGTCGCAACCGGTGGTGGCGACGTGCTAGACCTAAGAGATTTATTGCAAGGTGAGCATACCAGCTCAGGCAATACGGCTAATGCGGCGGCAAGCGTTGAAATATCCAATCTTCTCAACTATATCGATGTCCAGATTGTAGGCAGCAACACGGTATTGCATATCAGTAAAAATGGCGGATTCTCCGGTGGCGTCTTCAGTGCTGGCGCAGAAGACCAAACCATCATTATTGAAGGCGTGAATCTCTATACGGCAGTGACTGCCGGTGTGGTGAATGAAACCTTGTTGCTGCAAACACTGATCAAGAACGGTAGCTTGATTGTAGATTGATGGTTAAACCCAGATTTTCCATTAGCGCACCTGCGGTGCTATTGGCTTGCTGACGGCGCATTTTCGGTCATTTTTTCTGCTCTTCGTGGCCAATAGCTCGCTATTGGCGCCTCATTCGCAGCAAAACTGCCTCGAAAAGTGCATCCATCATCATTGCCAATCCTAATGGAAATTCTGGGTTAAATGAACCTTGCTTCAGGTAAGAGATAAAAAAGCCGGCATATCACTATGCCGGCTTTTATTTGTTAAATGTGCGTTCTTGCGATGTCTGAAGATCTCGCGCTATGCGCTGAATGCGACATGTCCAACAAAAGTAACATTTGAAGAGTAACGCGCAATATCCATGGGCTTTTTCAGCCAATTTCGGTCTGTAAGCCGCATAGGATATGCGTGTTACATTTTTATATTGAAATTGCTGACCAGAATAAGCTACGTCAAACGACTCATTTACCATCAAGATCGAAAGCTTTTCCGACTGCAGGGCCTGTCACGCCATCTATTCCCAAGGTGGTTAACATCTTCAGCTCGGCATCGGAATTAACACCTTCAGCGAAAATGTAAGCGCCCAGACGGTGAATAATTGCAGCGACTCCTTTGACGAAAGCCTGGTTGCCATTGTCCATCTCGATATGGCGGATAAAACCGCCATCGACTTTGACGTAGTCTAATTTTAGATCGTGAATAAGGCTCATTTTGTCAAATTGTCGGCCGACATGTTCTAGACCGATTTTGCATCCTGCCGCACTGATATTTTGATGAAAAGCGCGGAATGCATCGACGTTGACGAAGGCGCCATTTTCAGGTATTTCTAACCACAGGCGTTTGCTCGCGGCAGGGCGTGACAGTAATAAGGCACGCAACTGTTCTCTGAAATCAGCATTCTGAATGGATTGTGCAGAGAGGTTAACGGCCACGTCTTCGAGTGAACTATTGCGGCCCAATTCATCTAGCGCCAGCCCAATCGCGGCAAGGTCGAGTTTATCTGTCAGGCCAAGACGTTCTGCGATCGGCAAGAAGCGCCCGGCAGGAAACCATTCGCCACCAAACATCAGGCGCAATGCAGATTCGCGATGGAATAATTTCCCGTTAAAATCAGTGACGGGAAATAAGGCTAATTTCACCCATTTTTGTTCCAGTGCCCGATGAATTAAACTCACCCATTCATCGCTGCTTTTTGGCGCATGTTGAATGTTCAGCGGCGCGGCGCGGCGCACATCACTGACGCCAGCAGTTTCTGCACTGGCAACCGCCGCATCAACTTGAGATAACAGCGCGCTTGGAGAGGTGCCATAGTCGAATTCTCCAAAACCGATAAAGACAGCGGCAGGATTGTTTTCGATGAGAGCAAGCTCAGTCGTAATGGCCAGCAATAAAATGTGTGCAATGGCTTCGGGTTCTGCTCGGCGGAACGTGAACGCAAAGTCCGTACCGTTGAGACGGGCAGCAAAACCATCTGATGACAGTGCTTCCTGCGATAAAAGTAGGGTTCCGATTGTTTTCAATAAAGCGTCTGCTTTATTGCGCCCTAACTGGCGATTAACGTCCGCCAGATTAGATAATCTCAGGATAATTAAACTACCGGAAGGCGCATCTTCTTCGTCCACTGCGACGTGCAACTGCGCCATGAAATGATTGCGATTGGCCAGCCCGGTAACGGAATCAGTATTGGCTTGTTTGCGGAGAGATTCCAGTCGCAGCGTTTCTTCGGCAAACATTGATTTCAATAACATGACTGTTGAATTCATCGCCGTTGATAGCTGGCGTAGTTCCGGCACCTTGGACTCAGGCGTGATGATGAAGCGCCGCTCGCTCATCCCTTTTGCTTGCTCAATTACCGCGCGTAAGGGGCGTTTTAAGCGACGTAAAATCAGCGTCCCCAAATAACCGGCAATCAAGCCGGAGAGGGCAAGTGTGGTGATCATCTCACGCGTTGAGTTCCACAATGTTTGGTAGGCTGATCCGCTTTGCGTGACCACGGAGATGGTGCCAAGTTGCTTCCAGCCGCTGCTGATTTGCGCTTGGCCAGGGGTAGAATAAATCGGTAGTATATTAATGAACCAGGACGGAACGTTCATTTTTTCAGTCGACGCGATGCGCTCAACAATTTTTTTGCCAGCAGGATCAGTGACCTGAATCGACGCATAATGCCCGCTATCAAAGAGCGCGGCAATGACCAGTTCAAGCTCAACTGGATCAATGTTTTTTTGACTCAGCGACAAGGCTAAAACGGTCGCATTATCGGCGTTCTTCATTCTCAATTGTTCTTTGAGGTAAGCTCTTGAACTGAGCGTAGACGCTAACAGACTTCCGACGAGGGACAGTGATGTGCTGAGGATGATGGCAAGCCATAGTTGACGGTACATTGACATTATGCTTCCTTTTATTTTTTAAAAATTTCTGAATATGCTTGAAACTTGTTTGCTGTTTGTTGCATATTGAATGCGAATCTGGGCGGAAAATGAAGCGGCAACCCTTATTCAAAACCTTCACGGCGGGCGCGTTCCAACAGATCCTGCCAGCGGGACAGCCTGCTGGTACCACCCGGCCCAAGTACGGCATTGGCTGCGGTTCCTGCAAACACCCCCTGGCTATTAAAGCTAAAAACCGGGAACAAATCCGTGCGCCGTGATGCTGGGCGAATATCTGAAATCAAGTTGTCCAGCACCACAGGTTCTGCGTCGGCGGACGCATAATAGGCAAGTACCATATGCGCTTGTTGGACCGTGCTGGCGGGGCCACCGATGCGTGCCTTGACATAAATGAGTCTTAACTGATTATCGGGAATATTCATATTTCGGAGCGTGAAATATTTTGCGATAACATAGTCTTCACAATCGCCTTTGCCCTTCGATAAACTTTCCATCGGCGTTGCCCAATAATCAGCCTGACCCCATACTTCCTGATCTTCATAGTAAATGATTTTGCGATTGAAAAAATCATTCACTTTTTGTAGTCGAGTATCAATCGGCGCATCCGTATAGGTTTGCATCAACGAGCTCCATTCGGCAAATGACGGCTGATTGCCACCCATCGTGCGGAAGGTCAGCTGAAGCCGTTGCATATCAAGCGCATTTCCAGGAACAAGTACGGCCATGGCCAGCACCATAAATGCTAGCTTGATGACTCCTGTAGATAGTCGTGGGCGCGTGAACAAATTGAATTTTCTGGAGAAGGTCTCGAAGAATGGAGCGGATATGGAGGTTCTACTATATAGCAATCTGCCTGCATTTCCACTGCTTCAGTGCAACTAATCATCTATTAACTTTGCTTGAATCCATTCATTCTTTTCGCATTGTGTACACGGCTGCGGTGCACAACGAAGCGTCAAAAAATAACCCGTGGTCTTGAGTGAGCACGGGTTATTTTGATGTTAAAAATGACTAGGATTTACCATTGCCTGGCATGCGCAGGACTGTCAATGGTTTCATTGACGATTTGCCATTTTCCGCCAAACTCTTCCCAGGATAAGGTTTTTTGTAATACGTCTTGATAACTGGCAGAGCTGTAATCTTGCTGGAAGCTACTGGTAGCATGCCTTGCATCCTGCATGACAATTTTAATATCGCTTAATTCAAGCTTGATTTTTTGGGCGCCGAGTAGCCTGGCTTTACGTGCTGTTTTCCAGGATTCTCGTGACGTATATTTTTTTGCATAAAACGCAAAGTAAGCGTCAGGTTTCATCGATGTCCAGGTATCACGCCATCCTTTTAGTGCTGTAAGCACAGCAGTCCGTGATGTCGTCATCGTATCGCCTGTATGATTTCCAGGGGTGAGAGCATTGACGGGTGCGGGTGCGGTAGCGGTTTGAGTCGGTATGGTTGCGGCAAGCTGGGTCGTCGATGGTTCGAATATCTCTGCGGCGCGGGCATTCAACGCTGCTTTATTCACGACATATAACTGCGGTGCTTCGACCGGACAATTTTGCGACACATCTGCACGGTCATCTTGAGAATTAAGGTTCGGCAGAGCGCCAACGTCTTGCCGAGAGATACCTAATGCACTGTATAAGGTCCCCATGCCGGCGTGTGTTCTGGCGTAGGCCAGCAAGAGGTCGTATTCCGAATTGGCGAATGCACGCTTGGCCTGAAACAATTCATTCTCTGTATCAAGCAGATCAAGTAAAGAACGCTGACCTATATCGAACTGTTGACGATACGCGTCACGTGCTTTTTCGATAGACAGCTGATGCTGATCCAGGTAAGTCAATTGTTCGGTGAGTTTGCGGGTATCGTTGTAAGCAATGGATAAAGTCTGACGCACATCTCGGCAAGCTTTGTCGCGTTGATCTTTCGCCAGATTGAGCAAGTCAGCGGATTGACGAACGCGCGCATTGTCGCTGCCGCCGTTAAAAAGGTTCCAGGTCATGACGACTTCGGCAGTATTGTTATTTGTTCTGCTGACGATGCTGTCTATGTTGTTGCCACGTTCTGCACGGGCTCTGAAATCAAGTCTTGGTTGATAAGCAGATCGGCGTGCATTCACAGTATTTTCAACGGAACGAATATTTTCAATCGCCGCCAAAAGAGTCGGGTGTCTTTTATTCGCGGCACTTAATGCCGTACTGATATCGGATGGCATATCCTTAATTAATGGTGCCGGGTTTTCCAGATTGGCACTTGGCGGCTTGCCGACCAAGCGCTGGAAACGCGCACTCACATCATGTAAATTGGATGTTTCGGTCAAGAGATTCGCTTCAGCCAATGCGACACGACCAGAGATTTGCTCGAGATCCACACGTCGCCCAATGCCAGCTTTTGTCTTGCGCTCAATTTGTTCAAAAACGGTACGATGCCTTACATAGTTGTCTTCTGCCAGCGTCACCAATTGACGATAGCGCAGTAGATCTGCGTAAGCACGCACTACTTCCAGCGCAGTGTTTTCGGAGGCATCATAGAGCTCAAAGAGCCGCACCAGACGCGTGTGGTCCAGGCGCCTAACTTCATTGCGTGTGGAGAAACCGTCGTACAACATTTGATTGAGACTTAACGTTGCGGCGTTACGACTGAAATCTAATTTTCCAAATTTATCGCTACTTTGATCGCGTCCCACGCCGGCAGTTAAATTTACATTAGGCAAATAGGCACCTGTGGCGACATCTCTCTCCGAACCGGCAGCTTGAAAATTATGCCAACGAGCCAGCACTTCAGGATTGGAAAGTATCGCTTGCTGAGTTGATTCTTTAAGTGTTTGCACTTGCGCACTAGCGCACAGCGGCAAGAGCGAGAGCCCTACCCAAACGCCTAATTTTCTTAATTGAATGTGCATATATTTGCTAAATATGGAGAGGAAATAAGTGACGCGAACTTTACAGTCGGTCATGTCGCGGTGCAAGTATCCACGTAAATATATAACAATAACTAACAAAAAAGCACGTTTAAATTTCCAAGCGGAAATAAAACATGCTTTTTACGTGGGGGGAATACAGTTTTATTTTTCTGATTTATAGCTGCGCAAAGGCGATTTCTGCGGCCTTAAGTGTTGCTGAAATAACATCGTCATTATGTTGTGCAGAGACAAAACCAGCTTCAAATGCCGATGGTGCTAAATAAACCCCTGCATCTAGCATGTGGTGGAAGAAGTGATTAAATTTGGAGGTGTCAGATGCCATCATTTGTGCAAATGTGGATGGCACTTCTTTTGCGAAATAAAGACCAAACATGCCGCCAATTGCATCGGCGCAAAAGTTAACTCCCGCTTTGCTTGCTGCTGCAGTGAGACCGGTAGCGAGTTTATTTGTTTGCGCACTCAGATGTGTGTAGAAGTCGGGTTCTTGAATCAACTTTAAGGTACATAGACCAGCCGCGACGGCGACCGGATTTCCAGATAAAGTTCCCGCCTGATAGACATTGCCGATGGGTGCCATATGTTGCATCAGATCAGCGCGCCCGCCAAAAGCAGCGACTGGCAATCCGCCGCCAATGACTTTTCCTAGTGCTGTTATATCGGGCTTAATATCGTATAAAGCTTGCGCACCGCCTAGTGCTACACGGAAACCACACATGACTTCATCAAAAATCAATACGCTGCCATGCTGCGTGCATAGACGACGCATAGTCTGTAGAAATTCTGGTGTGGCTTTAATTAAATTCATGTTGCCGGCGATGGGTTCAACAATGACGCAAGCAATTTCTTGACCGTATTTGCTAAAGGCATCTTCGAGTTGCTGGCTATTGTTGTAGTCGAGTACCAAAGTGTGCTTAATAAAATCCTCAGGAACACCCGCAGAAGTCGGGTTGCCAAAGGTGAGCAGGCCGCTGCCAGCCTTGACTAACAAAGAGTCGGCGTGGCCGTGATAGCAACCCTCGAATTTAATGATTTTGTCTCTGTTTGTTGCACCACGCGCCAGACGGAGTGCGCTCATGGTCGCTTCAGTTCCGCTTGAGACTAAGCGTACTTGCTCAATAGACGGTACCAGCTTGCAGATTTCTTCTGCCATCTCAATTTCGCCCTCAGTAGGCGCACCGAAACTAAGCCCCCGTGCAGCGGCGTCTTGTACCGCTTTGACGACCATTGGATGAGTGTGGCCAACAATAGCTGGCCCCCATGAACCTATGTAGTCAATGTAACGGTTATCTTCAGCATCCCAAAAATAGGCACCTTCGGCACGCTTGATAAAACGCGGCGTCCCACCAACGGAACGGAAGGCGCGTACCGGAGAATTGACTCCGCCGGGAGTCGTTTTTTGCGCTCTTAGAAACAAGTTTTCGTTTTTGTTCGTCATTTGTATACCGTCGTAGGTAATTGGAAATTGTATGGTTCGGCTATTCGTTAAAATCAGCGAGTCAATCTATAAATCTTTATTCGGCTTCTTTGGCCCAGAAGTAGCGATCAGGAACAAGTTTACCCATTCCCAGACGTTGAGCATGTCTGATCGAGGCAAAAGTGAATTCTTGTGCTTCCATAACCGCCTCAGGTACCTCGAGTCCATTTGCCAGCATGGCCGCAATAGCTGCAGATAGCGTGCTGCTAGCGCCTATGTGTGAGCCTGGTATGCGCTGCCATTCGTCAGTGCGCACAACGCCCTCGCTGTTAAACAATACATTGGCAATCGCATTGTCTTTCCCTTGCATTCCGGTCACAAGCACAAATTCACAGCCGGACTCAATTAAAGCCATGACATCAACTGCGATATCGTCGCTTTCATCATGGATACCATGCTCTTTCCATGTTTCCGAAAGTCGCGATAATTCTACGGTTGATATGAGAAGTAAGGTAGTTTGCGGTATGAGTAATTCGCAAATGGCGAGCAATAAATCTTCTTCCTCGGTATTCGGAGTCGGTATCGAAGAATTGAAAGGGGCAAGCACAAAATGCAATTCGGGGTAGTCGGAAGCAATTTCTGCAATAACGGTCACATTTTCCACGCTGCCGACGAGCCCGATTTTACAAGCAACGACTTGCATGTCCTCCAGAATGGTGCGGGCCTGATCTGAAACAAGATCCGCTTCGATTGGATGATTCTCGTCAACTTGTGATGTGTCGCTGACTAAGATTGATGTGAGTACAGGCAGACCATGGCAACCCATCGCTGCAAACGTGGCCATATCTGCATGCACGCCAATGGCGCCGCTTGGATCCGCGGCACCAAACGTTAAGATAAGGGGAGATATTTGGTTTTGCACTAGGGATAGATTAATATAGAGTCTTTTGTCAGAATGGTTGTGTAACATTCGAAATGTATTTTTTCAAATCAAAAAATATTGAAAAAATAGAGTTGATACGAAGTTTAAAGACAAAGTTTTTAGACAGTTTTGACATTTTACTTGATTGAGGGGTTTTAGTCGTGAGTGTTACTGAATCAGCAACTGAAGAATTTAAAACGTGGATGTGCCTTATATGTGGATGGGTGTACGAAGAGCGGAACGGTTTGCCTGACGAGGGTATTCCGGCCGGTACGCGTTGGGCCGATGTTCCCATGAACTGGACATGCCCCGAATGCGGGGCTCGCAAAGATGATTTTGAAATGCTGGCAATTTAAAATTAGTGTGAAAGTTCTGAATTTGTTGTGCCACAATGTTTATTCATGGAAAAAATGGCGCAACATCGTTAAATTTTGTTACATTACCACCGTGACTTCTAACCTAGCGACTCCGAGATAATTTTATGTCAACTTTGACAGGCAATGAGAACTTGAAAATTATGGTCATTGACGATAGCAGTACCATTCGTCGATCTGCTGAGATTTTTTTGGGACAGGTGGGCTATAAAGTCGTTTTGGCTGAAGATGGATTTGATGCTTTGGCCAAAATTAACGATTCCCATCCAGATTTGATTTTTTGTGACATTCTCATGCCTAGATTGGATGGTTACCAAACTTGTGCATTGATTAAAAAAAGCGTTAAATTTCGCGATACCCCAGTGATCATGCTTTCGTCGAAGGATGGCTTATTTGATCGTGCTCGCGGGGCAATGGTTGGGTCGGACGAATATTTGACCAAACCATTCACAAAAGATAGTTTGCTAAAGACAGTGCGTAATTACACCACTATTGCAACATCTAAATAATTCCGAGATATTTTTGAGGGTAAGAAAAAAATGGCAATACAGAAAATTTTAATTGTTGATGACTCTCCAACTGAACGTTATTTTTTGACCGATATTTTGGTTAAAAACGGTTTTTCAGTGTCTACCGCAGAAAATGGGGAAGAGGCATTAATAAAGATTAAGTCCGATAAACCACATTTGATTTTGATGGATGTTGTTATGCCAGGTCAAAATGGTTTTCAAATTACCCGAGCAATTGCTCGTGACCCAGAGACGCAGGACGTTCCTGTGATCATTTGTACCAGTAAAAATCAGGAAACCGACCGTATTTGGGGACTACGCCAAGGTGCGCGTGACTACTTGGTTAAGCCGATAGATCCGCAAGAGTTGTTGGCGAAAATAGCGGCTCTGAGCTGAGTAGGTTAATAATTTATGACTCAAATATCGAGCGAAACTGTGGCGCAGACAAGTAAAGCCGCGAAACCAGATGCTGGTATTCGCCGTGCGCGCCTACGCGAATTTCAGACGCAACTCATGGCGCGCATGCAAGCGGCGCAGAGTGGCTCGCAAACGACCGTGAGCCAACTAGGGATCATGATAGGGCGTTCTCGATATTTGGTTGCGCTGCGCGAAGCTGGTGAGATCGTCACTGCGGGCAACATGACCAAAGTACCTTTAACTAAAGATTGGTACCTCGGCCTTGCAAATGTCCGCGGCAATCTCACTAGTGTGGTCGATTTGTCTCGTTTTGAAGGAAACGAGTCAACATTGCATGAGTCTTCTTGTCGAGTCGTTGCATTCGCTTCGGGCTTGGCTTTTAACAGTGGCTTGCTAGTGTCTCAGGTTCTTGGTTTGCGCGACTCAAACAAGATGGAGAAACAAGTTTTAACTTCTGAAAACGTTGACGGACTTGTTCATAAACCATGGATCGTTAATCAGTATCTTGATGTTGATGGCAATCTTTGGTCGGAACTGAGCCTTTCTTTGTTGGTGCAGGATCAGGAATTTTTGCACGTAGGTTTGTGATTTGTCAGACACAAATAAAAGCAGTATTTCAATCGTTTAGGAGAGTTAGTAATGGCGTTTAAACTATCGTTCTTGTCCAAAGGGAAGCACGACCCAGAGCTGGATTTGGCAGGTATAGGCTCGAGGGAGTTCGATAATGCTGCAGATTCGATTGAAGAGGCAAGCAATGTAAAAATGCTCACTCCAGAGCCAGAATATTCGGAAACGGCTCAGGGCGACGCTGTAGTTCCAAAAAATTCTGTGAGTCATGCAGATGCTACATTCATTGGCGATGCTCTTGAGAAGGGCGGCGACATTCGTCTTCCTGTTATCGGGCACCTGCCATTGCAAAAGCAGATTCGCTTTCTGCTGATTGCGATGGGATTGTCGTTGCTGCTTGGCGGTATTTTTGTGTATTTAAATGCGAGTCAATCCACTTTGATATCAACGCAAGCGCAGATCGCCGGTGAGGCACTGATGCATTCGCAACGGATTGGTAAAGCAGCACCAAATGCGATTCAAGGCAAGCCTGCCGCGTTCAAGCAGTTGGAAGAAAGTCGTAAAGAAATTAACTTCGATTTGAAGGTTCTGCTAGATGGAGGCCAATTTCAAGAGCGCAGTGTGAATCAGGCTGATTCAAAGCTAGCGCCAGTTGTTAGAGATACAGAAAAAGCATGGAGAAATTCAGATAAAGCGGCTGATACTATTCTTAAATTACGTAAAGAGTTGACTGGTTTCGGTCAAACTTTAGAAAAGTTGAACACCTTGTCACCGACACTGTTGGAGTTGACTGAGCAAATTTCCACGCTAAAAGTGCAGGGTGGTGGCAATCCTCGTGAAATTTACACGTCCGGTCAATTGGTCATGTTGACGCAACGTTTAGGCCGGAGCGCGAATGAATTTCTGACATCAGAAGGTGTTAATCCTGAAACCGCATTTTTGCTGGGTAAAGACACAAACACCTTCCGCGATCTGGTCGATGGTTTCTTAAACGGTAGTGAAATTTTGCGACTCACTGCAACAAAAGATGCTGATACGCGCGAAAAATTAACCGAGCTACAAAAAACGTTTGCGGAATATCAGCTTTCTGTTTCTAGTATTCTGGGTAACTTGCAGAATTTTATTGCGGCGAAACAATCAGAACAATTACTGTTTAACGAAAACGAAGATTTACGTCAAAAACTGACGGTGCTTCAGAAAACTTACACTGCTCAGCAAGATTCTACCAATATTTCTTTTTGGTTGCTTTTGGTTAGCGCATTGTTCGCCTTGATGGCCGCTGCAGGTATCGCATTGGTTCTGCTGCAGGATAGCCGCAATCGTGCAAAAGAGGCGAACGAACGTCGCGTTGAGGCAGATGCACAAATGTTACAAGCGCAGAAGCAGGAAGAAGAGGCAAAAGGCGCGAACGACCAGAATCAGGCTGCGATTTTACGATTGATGAATGAATTGCAAGAGGTAGCTGACGGTGACTTAACCGTTCAGGCAACAGTATCTGAAGATATCACTGGTGCGATTGCCGATTCTGTTAATTATACGGTTGAAGAGTTACGAGGTTTGGTTGGTCGCGTGACAAATACCGCAATTCAAGTTACCGCAGCATCGAATCACGCGCAAGGTATCTCAAATGATTTGCTTGAGGCATCGCATCAACAGTCGAGAGAGATTGCTGACGCGGGGCAGGTAGTTACAACAATGGCGAACGATATTACTGAAGTTTCTCGCTCAGCGAATGAGTCAGCGGAGGTTGCTCGTCAGTCAGTTGCAGCTGCGGAGCAAGGTGCGCATGCGGTGGAAAATGCGATCAAAGGTATGAACGAAATCCGTGAGCAGATCCAGGAAACTTCGAAGCGCATTAAACGACTCGGTGAATCATCTCAAGAGATTGGTGAAATTACTGAACTGATTTCAGATATTACCGAACAGACCAACGTCTTAGCGTTGAACGCGGCGATTCAAGCTGCGTCAGCGGGTGAAGCTGGTCGAGGCTTCTCAGTGGTTGCGGAAGAGGTTCAGCGATTGGCGGAACGCTCTGCTGAAGCGACAAAACAGATTGGCGCCTTGGTTCGAACGATTCAAACGGATACTCACGATGCGGTTGCCGCGATGGAAAAATCCACGCAGGGTGTGGTTGAGGGAGCCAAATTGTCGGATGCTGCTGGTACGGCGTTGTCTGAGATTCGTAGCGTGTCAAATCGACTTGCGGAACTGATTCAAGGCATCTCTCTTTCAACGGAACAACAGGCGACTTCTGCAAACGGTGTGGCACAAAACATTCAGCATATTTTGACCATTACCGAACAAACTCAGAACGGCACTCAACAAACTGCGCAATCAATTAAAGAATTGTCAATGTTGGCTGAAGAACTCAAGAACTCCGTGTCTCGTTTCCGAGTTTCCGCCTGATTTTTTAGTTGTTAGCTGAAATCAATTTCGTCTAATCATAAATGCACGGCGATAAACTCCGGTTTGTCGCCCTTTGAGTTTGCGGGGTACACGCATGACATCCAGTTTTTCTAATTCTTCGGAAAATCCCCAAGATCAGTTCGATATAGGTCCTTTATCTTGGGTGATGAGCGAGGTACGCGAAGCAATTGCAAGTACAGCTAAGTTACTTTCTGACGCGATTAGTCAAGATTCTGAAATGCAAGCAACCACTTTGTTGCATGCCAAAAGCTATCTTCACCAAGCGCATGGTGCATTGCAGATTGTCGATATCGATGGCGTATCTATCGTTACTGAAACGATAGAAGACATCATTGAGCGCCTACAGTCGGGACAACTTGAAATCAATCGTGCGAACGTGGACGTTATCTCTGATGCGTTTCACGCGGTATTACGCTACCTCGAAGATTTGTTATCTGGCAGCCCGCATCAACCTGTTCGATTATTTCCGTACTATCGAGCATTGTTAGAGATCAAGGGCGCAGAGCGTATACATCCAGCCGATTTGTTTTTTCCTTCCTTGTCAGTTCAGGAGAAAATACCTGAATTAACGGTCGTCACCAACGCAAAGCTCGTTGATTATTCAAATTTAAGATTGCGCTTTGAAAAATTATTGCTCACTGTGCTTACTAACAAAGACGGTAAACAACAACTTTTAGCAGTGCAATCTATGCACGATTTGATTAAAGAGGTTGAACAAGCGCAAAGTACATCACAAGCTAAGGCTTTCTGGTTAGTCATGCGCGGCTTTGCTGAAGCTGTCGCGCAAGGAATGATTGACAATAAGCAATATGTAAAACAAATCTTTGGACGGATTAATCTGCAAATTCGCCGCTTGGTCGAGGGAGTTGCCAGTATCCCAGAGCGCTTGTTGAGAGATGCTTTATTCTTTTTGGCTCAAGTCGATCATCCGTCGCCGTTCGTTGCTCAAATTCGCAAGGCATATCAACTAGAAAACCAAGTGCCGTCTGATTATGACCAGAAAAATTATGGACAAATCGCCGCAGGCGTAATGGCATTAGCCAAAGAGCAATTATCAAACGTGAAAAATTTGTGGGGACGGATCGCGAACGGAGATTCAAGCCTTATCGATAAATTCTCACATAAATTAAAGGACTTGGCAGATTCAGGAGCGAATTTAAATTCTCCTGCTTTATCTAAATTACTAAGAGAGCTCAGTGGTATCGCACGTCATGCAGCGCATTTGACCGAAGGGAGCAGAATGGGTCTTGAAATGGCCACTTGTCTGCTATTCGTTGAGAATGCCCTTGATCAAATCACGCATTTGCCGGCACATTTTTCTGAGCGTGCAGACGAGATAACTGCTCGTTTGCTTTCCTTGGTTGCGGGTGAAGAACCGTCATCACAAGCCGCATGGATGGGCGATATTTCAAGAGAAGCGCAACAACGCCAAACGATGTTGGTATTGGTTGCAGAAATGCAGGCAAGTCTTCGACAAGTTGAAAAAACTCTTGATGAATATTTCCGTGATCCTGCAAGTAAAGCGGTACTCAGTTCTGTGGATGTTGTCTTACATCAGATCGGTGGCGCTTTAGCTATTCTCGATCAAGACGATGCTACGTTAGTGGTTGATCATATTCGTAAAACAGTAGCGCAATTTACAGATAGTTCAAATGGCGACGGTGCTGGAACACAAACACAGGCATATCAAAATGTAGCTGAAAATGTCGGCGCACTCACTTTTTTCATTGAGACTTTACAAAATCAGCCTGAATTTGCGAAGAAAAAATTTTTATTTGATGCCGCAGCTGGATTATTTCGCTCAAATCTTTTAGAAAAAGCTGCAGAAAAAGAATTACTGCCGTCGGTACAGATGGCATCTGCCTCTCCACAAATTGCACTGGGCACTGCTGAACAAGAGCTGGTTGATCAGCAAAAAGAATCGGCGAGGTTGGCCGTTTCTTTGGCTGAAGAGCCAGAAAATTCTCAATTGCAGGCACAACTTAAAGACTCTCTGGAGTCCGAGCGCTCTGTCGCAAATTTGCTTGATGATGTTGATGCAAGCACAAGAGCTCGTGCAGCGATCAATCTTTTGGATCAATCAAATTTCAGTACTTCAGCTGAAGCCTTATCCGACATCGTAGCAGCGACAACAACTCAAACAAATAATGTACCTGAGTTGGCTCAGGTGCCTGATTTGCCGGCCAATGATGAAGCCATTGATGCAGAGTTGTTAGAAATATTTCTGACCGAGGCCGATGAGGTTCTTGATTTTGTCCGAACCACGGTTCCGCTGTCAAGAGTTGACTCTGCAAATCAGGATTACCTCACTAGCTTGCGCCGCTCTTTTCATACGCTCAAAGGTAGTGGGCGCATGGTCGGTTTGATGGTGTTTGGTGAAGCTGCGTGGAGTATTGAGCAGGTGATGAATTTATGGCTTTCAGATTCCCGCAAAGGGACTGAGCAGTTATATGCGTTGTTGGACAACGTAGCCACAGAATTATACGCATGGGTTGATGATTTAAAGTGCGCGGGACAGTCTCAACGAAACGGCTTCGAGATAATCGCTGCTGCTGAAAGAATAAAGTCAGGACTAGATTCCACGCTTGTGGAAGAGTTGGCTGAAACGGTATCGGCATATGCGGTTGAACCTGTTGTTTCGGTTGATTTTGAGATAATTTCAGATAACGAGTCAATTATTTCTTTGGGACAAATTGAACCAATTTCAGTTGACGATCTACATCAAGAAACTCTGGACGACGAGGTTGTCGAACCTGCACAAATAGTGTTAGCCGAATTTTCTGGCGATGAATTGGATGGGGTCCATGCTGAACAGGCGGTTATTTCTGAGGCGTCTGTGCCCGATCAGGGGCTTTTGGTTACTGAAGATGCGCCGCATTTAATTGAACATAGCCCAGAATTAGTTTTCACCTCGGATCAAGTTAATAAATCATACTCAACGGATGTAACAACAGACACTGCGTCAGAGGCGTCGAGTGCGACTATTATAGATTTTCCGGATTTTTCTATCCCTGCACCAACACAAGACGAAAACGTCAAGCGAATCGGTAATATTGAGATCAGCCTTCCGCTACATACTATTTATATGGCAGAAACTGATGAAATTGTTCGGTTTTTGGCACAAGACTTTGCGGAGTGGAGACATGAGCCATCACGTCACGTAACTCGCCACGCCGTTCATGCCGCACACTCACTTTCGGGTAGTTCTGCGACAGTTGGATTGATCGCCGCGCAAGAACTAGCGCATAGTCTGGAAATGGTCTTACAGAGATTGGAGAGACATCCTGTCGTATTAGATTTGATCGAGTATGACATGCTCGATCACGCAGTTGAATGTGTAAAGCACATGCTGCAAAAGTTTGCTTTATCAGAAATGGCCGACCATGCTCCTGCTGAAGTTCGGTCATTAGATAAATTATTGCAGGCGATTATTGCTCGCTCCGACGCTGGCGAGGAAGATAGTGATCTCATCACATCTACCAATGAAAAACTTGAGTTGGCAGATTTGTCCAATGTCGAATCGTCGAAAGACCAGAATATTACGGATGACGATGCTGAAATTATTTTACTTGAGACATTAGCGCCATCGGATTTGCTGCTAGAACAGGAGAATCCTGAGCATTTAATGCCAGCAAATCTCCATGCAGAAGATTTGCTGGCCGAAGAAGTTTCGCTGTCAGATTTGCCTGATGTTCACACCATAATTCCTATGCAGCACGAAGATACGTTAATTGACATGGCGCCTCATGCTGACCTGCCGAGTGATGAAATACCTGCAGTTTTGCTAGAGGATATAGGCGTTTCTGGTCATGACGTAACAGCTTTAGCGCTCAAGGATCAAGAGCCGACATTAAGCGTTGACATTGAAGAAAATTCGCCAATCTCATTGCCGCCAGAGGCTGCAGAGTTTGATGCCATAACGCAGTCTACTTCACCAGAACTGAGAGTTAATGACGATCTCGATGACGATCTGCTACCGGTCTTTATCGAAGAAGGAAACGATTTATTGCCAGTGATCGGGCAATTGCTACGTTCTTGGCAACAGCAGCCAAGTGATACTGCAATTCCTCAATCGATATTGCGTCTCATGCATACGATTAAAGGCAGCGCTCGTATGGCAGGTGCTATGCAATTAGGTCAGCACACGCATGACATGGAATCGCGGATTGAAAACCTGATGCACACAGGTAGCGCAGTGCGCCAACCTATGCTGGAAGATTTATTGTCTCGACATGACTATTCAATGCATCTTTTTGATCGTTTGCAAAATCCGTCGGCTGCGCCTGTTGATTTGCCTGTGCCTGAGATGACCACTGCGCAAGAACTTGATCAATTCCAGGTCACATATGCGGATGCGGTGCAAGAGGATATTGCAGTAGTAAATAAAGAAGTGGCAGCGCCGTTGTCGTTGATTTCACCTCAATATAACGCAGTGCAAAAATCACTCCCGCCTAGGGTTGCTGTACCGTTGGCACCTGCAACGCCTGTCCCTTTGGTGCGGGTGCGTGCAGATATTTTAGATCGTTTGGTCAATCAGGCGGGTGAAGTATCAATCTCACGTTCTAAACTTGAAAATGAAGTCGATACTTTGAGATCTTCTTTGGTCGAGTTGACCGAAAACGTGAGCCGTTTGCGTGATCAGTTGCGTGAAGTCGAGATTCAGGCGGAAACCCAAATTACTTCGCGCATGACGCAATCTGGCGATAGAGAATTTGATCCACTAGAATTCGATCGTTTTACCCGTTTGCAAGAATTAACTCGCATGATGGCCGAAAGTGTCAGTGACGTTGCTTCAGTTCAGCAAAACTTGCACCGTACAATTGACGGTGCAACCAGTGACTTACACACGCAAGCACGTTTGACGCGTGAGTTGCAACAAGATTTGATGCGTGTCCGGATGATTCCTTTCGCTAGCGTTTCAGAGCGTTTGTATCGTGTGACGCGCCAGACTTCCAAAGAAATGGATAAGCGCGTCAATCTCGATATCCGTGGCACATCGGTAGAAATCGATCGCAGCGTTTTAGAGAAAATGGTGGCGCCGTTTGAGCATTTGCTGCGTAACGCGATTGTCCATGGGATAGAAAGTCGCGACAAACGTCGTGAGATTGGCAAGGAAGAGGTCGGTGAATTGCTCATTGAAATTCGCCAGGAAGGTAACGAGGTCGTTATTCATTTCACCGATGATGGTCAGGGGCTTAATCTTAGCCGTATTCGCGAAAAGGCAAAAACAGTAGGCTTGCTTAGCTATGACGACAGCATCAGCGATGCTGAAGTTGTTAATATGATTTTTGAGCCTGGTTTTTCCACTGCGAGTGAAGTGACTGAATTGGCCGGGCGTGGCGTTGGCATGGACGTTGTGCGCTCCGAGGCTGCGTCGTTGGGTGGCCGTGTTTCTGTGCACTCAGTCGAAGGTAAGGGGGCGCATTTCACCATTAATCTTCCTCTGACTTTGGCGGTGACTCAGGTGGTTATTTTAACTGCAGGCGGTAAAACTTTTGCCGTGCCTTCAGTGTTGGTTGAACAAGTTCAACAACTCAAATCTGCCATGCTCACAAATGCCTACAACGAAGGCGCGATCGTGTGGCAAGGCAACAGGGTACCAATGTACTACCTGCCTACGATGCTCGGTGAACTTGATGCGGTACCAATGGCTCAGCAGTACTCGCCATTGTTGATCATGAAGAGTGGTAGTGAGCGGGTTGCTATTCACGTTGATGACGTGATCGGTAACCGCGAGGTTGTCGTCAAAAATATTGGCCCACAGCTTGCACGCATGACGGGAATCGCTGGTGCGACAGTATTGGGTTCGGGCGATATCGTGTTGATTTTGAATCCGGTACCCCTAGCGCAAAGAATGGAGCATGAACATGCGCGCAACCCGCAAGCCCATATCGCTGGCTTAAGTCAGGATATGGGGGCAGTCGCTGAACTGGCTAACGAAAACACACCTTCAGCGCCGGTACAGGGATTACGTACCCAGCATACAGTCATGGTCGTTGATGATTCACTGACGGTACGCAGGGTAACGCAGCGCTTGTTGTTGCGTGAAGGTTATCAGGTTATTCTGGCTAAAGATGGCATTGATGCTCTCGAGCAACTTCAGTCAATTACTCCTGATGTGATGTTGGTCGATATTGAAATGCCGCGCATGGACGGCTTCGATTTGACGCGCAATATCCGCGGTGATGCGCGTACCAGCCATATTCCTATCATCATGATTACGTCACGTACTGCTGATAAGCATCGTAACTATGCGGCAGAATTGGGCGTGAATGAATATTTCGGTAAGCCATATCGTGAGGATGATTTGTTGGGTGCGATTGGTCGATTTGTCGGTAAAGAGCAGACAGTAAGCTGAATTAAGCGAGTGTAGTGCTGATGCAAAAATCAAAAAATGCACCTTAAATCAAGGTGCATTTTTTTTGGACACTTTAACTGTCGCGTAACGTGCCAAGGTCTTAGCGCGCGCGAGATCATGTTCTACGATGGGGTAAGGATAATCATTGCCAAGCCTCACTCCAGCCGATTGCAAACTTGATGCGCTCGCTTTCCATGGCGCGTGAATTTGTTTATTGTCCAGTCCAGCTAATTGCGGGAGGTAGCGACGTATGAATTTCCCGTCAGCATCAAATTTTTCTGACTGCGTTATTGGGTTGAAGATACGGAAGTAAGGTTGTGCATCGCAGCCAGTAGATGCGGCCCACTGCCAGCCACCATTGTTTGCGGACAAATCAAAATCGTTTAAATGCAGAGCGAAATAGCGTTCACCCCAACGCCAGTCTATGCCTAAATCCTTGATGAGAAAACATGCCGTGACCATTCGCAAACGGTTGTGCATGTAGCCGGTTTGGTTTAATTGCAGCATTGCTGCGTCAACTAAGGGATAGCCGGTTTTCCCCTGGCACCATGATGAAAATGCGGCTTCGGCTTGTTCGCCGCCTTCCCATTGAATTGCATCATAATCCGGTTTGAAAGCGCGCTCAACAACGCGCGGATGATGATGCAAAATCATAAAATAACAATCTCGCCAGATCAGCTCTGATAGCCAGGTCTGCGCGCCTTGTATATCTGCGGCGGTGCGTGTGCAGTTGATCGCCTCGCGTACCAGATGGCGGATAGACACCGTACCAAAGCGCAAATGCACTGATAAATAGGAGGGGCCTTTTATTGCAGGAAAATTACGTGCATCGTCATAACGACCTATGCGTGACAAAAAATCCTGAAAAAGAACGCTGCCAGCAGACGCGCCTCCGCTCATCACCGGATGAGATGATTCTATGTTGTTAAAACCCATTTCGCTCAGACTGGGGATGTGTTCATCCGTATGTGCGGAGAGTCGCTCGGCATATAAGTCGGCAGGGTAGGGCTTGGTATAAAAGTCACTTCCCTCGGCAAGGTATTTTTTTAGCCAGGCATTTTTATATGGCGTGAAAACAGAAAATGGCGTGCCCGCTAGCGACAAGACTTCATTTTTTTCAAAGATTACCTGGTCTTTAAAGCTAAGGAAGCGACAGTCCACTTGTTCTAATGCCTGCTGAATGGCCTCAT
This sequence comes from Undibacterium sp., assembly GCA_014376575.1. The sequence goes on along the minus strand of JACMRF010000110.1, from coordinate 493 downwards.
CGCGCAAAATTGCTTGCGGCTCGTAATCGTGATTTACCATGACGACGTCTAGATGAAGCTCTTTGGCAAGTTGGGTGATTTCTTGCTCGGGATTCCCGTAGCGCACGATCAGGCTTCCGCCCATTTTCTTGAATTCTGCGGCCAGTTCTGTAATGCTTTGATGAATGAACTGAAGTCGTCGGTCATGTGCTGGTAGAGGATCAAGAATGGCCTTGTCGAAAACGAAGGCACAAAATACCGATCGGCTTTGTTTGAGTGCTGCGTAAAGTGCTGCATGATCAAAACAACGCAAATCTCTTCTAAACCAGACTAAACTTGTTTGAAACGTCATCGATGATTGAGTGACCATAAATTGAGAAACTTGGAAAGTTGAAGAAGGTTAATGCCAGCTTATTTGTGCGGTGCATAACATAGCACACATCGAAAAAATACGTTAAAAATGCTAAAATGCTGCCATGGCGAAGCAAATCAACTCTACTCACTCCGAGTTCTC
>JACMRF010000109.1 GCA_014376575.1 Undibacterium sp. | reverse complement strand
CGCGTAATTCGCACCAATTATTCCAATCCACCTATCCACGGCGGTCAGGTCGTTGCCACCGTTCTCTCCACGCCAGAACTGCGTCAATTATGGGAAGAAGAACTCGCCGGCATGCGCGTGCGTATCCTCGAAATGCGCGCGGCCTTCGTCACCAAACTCAAAGAGAAAGCACCTGCGCACAACTTTGATTTCGTCACCCAACAACGTGGCATGTTCTCTTATTCAGGCTTAACTAAAGCACAGGTAGAAAAACTGCGTAATAACAATTCTATCTACGCAGTCGATACCGGTCGCATCTGTGTAGCAGCCTTAAACAAGCGCAATATTGATGCAGTTATTGACGCAATAACTGCCGTTTTATAAGCCTCAGCGACCAAAAACTTTTGACAAGACAGGCAAAGGTGCATATAATATTTGTCTCTGTTCCCTGATAGCTCAGCTGGTAGAGCGACGGACTGTTAATCCGCAGGTCCCTGGTTCGAGTCCAGGTCGGGGAGCCACAGAATTCCATTCCCGCAGTGAACGCCTTAACAGCGCCACTTAAAAGTTTCAAGAAGAGTAGCATTTCTTCTATTCCCTGATAGCTCAGTTGGTAGAGCGACGGACTGTTAATCCGCAGGTCCCTGGTTCGAGTCCAGGTCGGGGAGCCAAAATAAAAAGCCTTGCAGAAATGCGAGGCTTTTTTGTTTTTGTCAACGAATTGGATCTATGCTTTTTATTCCTGTCGGTTCAACCAACGATGTTTCAGCACCTCGAATCATCTACAAGATAAATGCTTATTCGGGAATTGGCTCAAATAAGCCCGTCATCAATCAGGATGTTTTCAACGAGGCTCCGCATCTCGTGGCAACTTCAACCCTAGCAATTCTTCTACGTGAGCAAGTGAACCAGCGTCTTTAATCACCGTACTCAACCAAGTATGTAAAGACATCTCGCCCCAATGTGCAGCCTTATCTGCTAGATATGCGACGGGGCTATGTGGTTCTGTGCGTCTAAAGAAATCTGCGACTGAACGCAATTGCCCTAAAGCCTGAGCGCGAGTTAGTAGCAAACCGTCAGGATTCGGCAGACGGGATTGTTGCGCCTGTTCCGACAAACCAGTTTGCATGTCTCCGCTCTCTGGATTCATATGCACAACATTCGTTTGTACGCCCGCCTCTTGGGCAAAACGTGCAATCAATTTGAGTATATTTTCAATTGATTCTTTCGCCGCCGAAAAACCAGGCCCATCAACACCTAAACGGGCATCGACGGATTTCTCAAGTTGCAGCAACGCAGAAAGACAACTCTGCGCATCATTTAATAATTTCTCATGGAACGCCCGAGAACTCTTGCGCCTTGCAGTTTCAAGATCGACCAATTTTGGTCCTTCTTCTGGTGGGCGGCCATCCATTGCTAGTTTTTCTGCGTTTGTCGCGCGCACACGTGCCGCCTCGAAGTCCAATAACGAATATGAAGTGCCTCGGCCTTCTGTAATTGGCATTTCATTTACCAGAGGAATTGAGCGTGTCAATATCCAATATAAATTACCGATACGCTGCTCCTGATCATCCTCATCAGGCAATGGATATAAACCATCCCAAAATTGGTCACATAATCCAGCCAGTAACAAATAGCCTTGAGCCAACCCGGCAAAATGATCAAGCTTTGCACTTGCTTCCGCCAACCAAACCGCCAAACGCAAATCCTTGCTTTTATCGGCAATCAGCATTGAACAATTTTCAACCACGAAAGGCCAGTTTGCCGTCTTTATTTCAGTGACCCACTCACCTTGATCTAGTGATGGATCGTCGAAACGTCTAGCATCCACTATCGCATCGATTTCGCGAGAAAACGATAAATCCTCTCCAAATATTTGCGGGCCATTAATTGGCTCCATCAATTTTTTCACGTCAAACATTTCGTATCTATCCTATTAAATTTTCGTCATGAATTATTTTTCCGCTCAGTCGCGCAGCCGCTAAACCAGCGATCAAGCAATTGAATTCCACGCTACCACACGGCTTATTTATGCGTCATGAGCCACTCTCGCGCCATGGATTGTGCCGCTTCCAATTGCGCCGGATTCATTAATGCTTCTGCTACTCTTCTATTTTTCAAGGCTTCTTTATCACCTGCGGTAGCGGCTAAATTGAACCACATATGCGCCTGCACAAGATCGACAGAAACACCGTAGCCATTGGCATACATCCAGCCAAGGTTGTATTGCGCCTCAACGTTATTTTGATTTGCCGCTTTTCGATAAAGCGTCATAGCCACCGGACGGTCCTCCGCCACACCGCGTCCGTTTGCGTAAAAAGAAGCCATTTTGTTCAACGAAGCCGCATGATTTTGCAATGCCGCTTTTCGATACCAATCCAAGGCTTGATTAAAGTCGCCCGCCAGAACATCCCCCTTATCGTACATGCTGGCGATACTAAATTGCGCCTCGACTTCACCTTGCTCCGCCGCCTTCAGAAACCATGCGGCAGACTGGAACTCCTCTTTCTTCACGCCACGCCCTGTGCTCATCATGTTGGCTAGACCCAGTTGCGCTTTTGCGTTGCCCTGGGTGGCAGATTTCAAATACCAGCTAACCGCCTCAGGCAAATTTTCCGATATCCCCGAACCTGATTCGAGCGCTATCGCAAACAAGAGCTGGGCGTCTGCCAAACCAGATTCTGCTGCCTTGCGGTACCATAAGTTTGCGATGACATCGTTCTTCTTCTCCACACGAGCGCTGGTGTACATTTTGCCCAGTTCAAGTTGTGCTCCCGTGTGGCCGCGCTCAGCTGCCTTACGCATCCACATGATTGCCGCATGATCATCGGCGGGGCTCTGCATCAAGGCATACATCCGGCCCAATTCAAATTGTGCGTCGGCCTGCCCCTGCAACGCTGCTTTGCGAAACCAACCCATCGCGGTCTTTTTATCCATAAGCACGCCTTGGCCATTCGCATATCGAGATCCGGTTCTAAATTGCGCATCGGCATACCCTTTTTCTGCAGCCTTGGTGTACCACGCCATGGCCTCTTTATAATCCTGCACGACACCGTGACCATTATCACAAAGCTCGCCGAAAAAAAACTGCGCTTCCATATCGCCGCTAGCAGCCAAGGCACTCGCCTGCTCTGCAGCTGAAGCATAATTACCCTTCTGATACGCCCCTTTCGCCTCTTTCATTCCCGCCCGGGAACCCTGACTCAGGCAAAACATCAAACCGAAAAATAAAAGATGAATGAGATATTTAGTCATGGCGCAATCACGAGATGTCATCTGAAAAAGTGTTAACAATTTTTGCTACGACGATTAAAACAGGCAGAGTTTCTTTGGATCGGCTCCGCCATTTTTTAAATGATCGGCATCCCTCATTTGCATAAATCGAGAGCATATCTAGTTATGCATAATGTTAAAAACACATAGCGTCAACGCGCAATATCCATGCGGTGTTCAGGGCAAAATAGCCTGAAGAGGCTTATGGATAGAGCGTGTTTGCTTTGGCATCAATTAAAACTCCAGGGTTTCACAGCAAACAGCGCACACTTGCAACGCATCGGCTCGAACTAATGCGGTGATTACAAAATCATTTTCAACAAGCGATCAAATATTGATGGTGCCGACACTTTCTGTACCTCCTCATTTGTGTCGTCTTCAAATTTCGAGCAAGACTCCGGCAAAGCCGCGCTGACAATATCGCCGCTCACAGTGCAGGTCCAAGTTGCCACGCCTTTATGTTCTGCCTGAACGCTCAACTTCATGACCTTGTCGTTCAAAGGCGGATTAAATTGCAACGTCAACTCGGCCGCCTCAGGATCAAAGACGACAGATTTAACCAAGTTCGGTTCGGCATTCTTAAAGCCAACCTGCTCTACAGATCGCGCGATGACTTGCTCTTTGACATACTTCTCATCGATCAGACTCGCGGCCAGCATACCTACTTGATACGCCTTTCCGAGTTGATCGCGAGTTGCTGCCTGTTCAATAATAACGGCCGCTTCTTTCGCCTTGAGGCCATAACTACTATAAGCGGCTATAGCGACTGGCAGAAGGAAAACCAATAAATACACATACACGACCAATGCGCCTATCAGACCAAATCCAGTGTTTGGAACAGTCGCTGCAAACAACCAGGCGAAGAAATTCCGTCGCGGAATTTGTGTTTCTGGCTCCTGCTCTAAACGCGCCACCCGCTTGCATAACCAAGGGTAATCGGCAGTGAGTTCATTCAGGGACATCCAGAATCCGCTAGTTTGTTCAACTTGCGCAATATAAGCTTGCGTATTCATACTCTTCCAGCGACGACTGCCTGCCGCCAGCACCGACAAGGCCCTTACCGCGCTACGTTTATTATTCGTACACAACAAACCAAATTGGTCGCAGGTATATTCTCTGGCGCGAGAATATGCAGAGCCCAACAAGGGAATCCAGCGCGCAAATACCAGCCACCAATGATGCACCAGATGTTTCTGCGCGATATGACCCAGCTCATGACCAATATAAAAATTCAACGCATCAGGATCGTCTTCTAATGCATCGACGATTTCCGAATACAGAACCACATAATAACGATGCAAAAACCGTGTAGCAAAAGCGTTCAAAGCACCATTGCCAGTCACCAGATAAAACTCTGGCCGCTTATGCATTCCCACCGTTTCACAGCAAGTTTCAAAGCGCGCATGCAAATCAGGAAATTGCTCGGCAGTCACCCGCACGCCATTACCGCGAACATAAGAAATAAAATAAGAAAATGCGACCAAGCCAATCACATACATCAGCAACATCATTAGCCAAACAATGCCAACTGTAACCACAGTAAGCAGCACCCATCCTATGGCGGAAATAATCGCCATGATAAGAAACAAAATTTTTTCGTTAGAGTAAGGAAGCAGATCTGCGCGCTGCCTTGCTGGCAGTAAATGTGGTGTAATTTCTGACGCGACGTGCGCTTCTTGCGCTAAAGCGGATGCAGGCATAACTTGCTTTCAAAAGATTACGATTAGCGTCCTTCTATGTCAACAACCAAAATGCAAATACTTTCATGCAGTGAGCGATCCCACAATACATAATTCAATTTGGCAACATTTAATCCATTGGTGTGTAGAAATAGGGAATGCAAACGTGAACATACTTTGCAAATTGACTCACGCAGGATTTTACACAATATTATCTAATTTACATTATTTTTATTGTCAGCATTTGTAACTTCATCAATCATCCTGAAATCAAGTAAGGGACAACGATGTTAAATTTCAATGGTTAAGTCTAGGCTTCAATCCTGGGTCGCCCGATGAATTTTCAATATTTCCGAAATAAACTAGTAAATCTTGTTGAGGCTTAAAGTTAGTCAGATGAATTTGTAAAGTCGTCGGATTTATTTTTTTAAACTCACCAGAAAAACATAGACTAATCAGTTCCGCTGGATTTTTCTTAACAAGATTCATGGTGAAGTCCTCAATACCATTCTTCCATGTATTACCAGTCTTTAAAATATAGGACACGGTATTCGCTTCAACTTGATTATTTCTCTCTGCGGCAAGCTTATGCCACGATTTCAGAAAATTTTTATCGCCACAAAAGTATTGATTAAACGACTCCCCTAATGTGGATTCAGAAGGTCCATAAGAAACAAATGGCCTATATTGATGATTAACTTTCACAACCTGACCAACAGGAAATTTCTGTTTCCATACGTACTGTATCGCTACGCTCCAAGTCGGAATCCAAGCATCATCGCCACCGATCTGAGCCAAGAATCCACGTTCTTTGAAATATTTTCTTTGCTTGGGCGTCAGCGGTTTCACTTTCTCTCCAAAAAGCGAAAAAGAAGGATAGTAAGCAATCTGTTCTTCACTTAAGCCCAACTGTTTTAGTTCTTTGGTAATGTCATCTCCGTCCATTTTTGCGATAACAATTGTTTTGTAATTGACGGCTTTACCGTTCGCTTCCACCACAAAATGCGAAGGCTGTCCGGAATACTCGCGTGATCCATGATAGTCCGCAGTATATTCCGGCAAAGGGAAAAATATCGTCTCTTCAACATCTGTTTGAGATTCATTCAAAAACTCATAGGCGACACTAATTTTGTCATAGCTGACATTCAGCACTTCTTTTTTCATCGCAACCGCATCCGTTTTCCCAAGACTAATCCCTCCAGCGCTAAGCGCAGCTACACCATCATTGGCCAGCGCAATCGAAAACTGGGCCCACATTAATAAGGCTGCCACATATAAATATTTCATACTTACCCTTGAAAAAGCATTACCGGACAATAATAAAATTTACAACGCAGAACAGGAAAATCATTATCAATCTTTTGAACCCCAAAAAATTTTTGCTGTACATCAAATAATTCAACAAATACTCCATTCCAAAACGTGTCAAATACCAGGTACAACATTCTCCCCCACAACCAATTGATATCGTTTTCCGTCATAGGCATATCGAGCCAGGTTTTTAATCTTAGTCATAACACGCTTTACTCCTTCTGGTGGAGGTTCGCGCCCAGTCACTTGCGGTTGAGACTTTTCGCCAGAAAATTTTATGACGATATCATCGTAGACTGCACCTGTTCTAGAAGCAGAGAATTGCCAGTCACCGGTTACACTCCAACACTTCCCCTCTTCAGGATTGCATCCGCCGTCACTATCAGAATGAATAGCGATGGACTCGCCAATTAGATCATGCAACTGCTCTGCGCCAAGGTCGAACAAGGATAAAGTGACGATGCTATAGCCCTGCCACGTTCCACCATGCAATACCGCCAGACCCGGCTTTCCTTGCGCAAGATCAGTCCATACGATGTCACCTAGTTGCCCGAATGATCCAAGCGTAGCAACGGTTTCGTGGCGTTTGATCAGCTGCCATTTATCATCAGTTTTCTTCAAAATAAATACATTCAAAATACCCGGAGAAGCGTTAGAAGAGAATGCTGTTCCGTCTTCGCGTGCCACTTCTGCATTAGCCACCAACACGGGTTCCCCTGTCGACAATACGGTATGTGCAATTGCGTTTATCACATATACCGTGTTGATCTTGCAATTATTAACGTCAGGTAATTCCGCCAGCGCATCTCGACTTTCAAGTCGATAATTTTCGCCGAAAATAGTTTGCATCAATTCTGCGTACAACTTCTGCTCGGCCGTTAAAGGAGTATCCACCTTCGCCCCTTGTGCACGAACGCCCGCAACGGGAAGCGCCGAGACCATTTTGGCTGATGGTGCAGGTGGCGCCACAGTCTTTGAACAAGCATTAAGAGCCACCAATAAAAGTAAGAGACAAATCTTTCTAAAAATAATCATTATCGTTAAATAAATATAGCTACAAATTCAGGTTTAAGAACAACATACAATCCGTTTCCGCAGATTTAAAAATACAATGCCGCCAGCGCGCATTGTTTATGCGCCTTGTAACGGCATGTGCCTGGAAACCCGCATGGGCAGTGCGTTGTGGGCTAGGTGAGTTGACGACTTTTACAGTGATCAACTCAACGAAGGCCGTCAACAAAGTAAAAAGCACCTGCCAATTGGAACAACATCAATACTGCTACCAAGTTGTTTATCAAAAAAATAGCATATTCATCTGCACTTATTGACGATCACTTACAAAGTATTGGTAATGGCTTTTCTAACGAAACGACTTGTACTAAGGTCGCCATATCACCATTCTCTGATCCGGCTCTGATTGCAATAAAATCTTTTATAACTATTGTCGCTAGCCCTTCATATCCGCATATCCGTCTACTTCTTTTCTTGGGAATATGAAATCGCTTTAGCATCCGATTAATGTTCACAATTTGGTCTACATCGGAGGCAACCGGATTTAAAGCGATGATGCCCTCCCGAAAATCATTGTCTGGCAATTTAGTCCGAGACTTATCGTCTTCATGAAAAAATAAAGTCCCCTCTGAATCTGAGTCTTCATAATCAATCCGATAGCTGCCTCTCAATTGAATTTCTCCCTTATAAGCGCGACTATCTTCTGTTTTTTCTATCAATGTTAATTCTCGGGCTTGAAGTTGAATAGAAACAAATAAAAGAATTAACGGCAAGGCTATCGCACGGTGAACGTTACGTAATAACTCCATGGTTGTATTAAATATTGACGTGCAGCTAATTGAATACAACATCGTGGTTACATAAAATGAATGACGCACTAATTCGCAGGCTTAGGATTTAAAACAATAGGATTTGGCGCACCTTTACAGTCCAACAAACAAAATGGTTTTTCTCTATTTTTTATCCGCTGCTCATCACTGCGCGGATTCGGGTCTATCGTCATTAACACCTCATCTGGCACGTGATACATAAATGGCACTATGGGGTCGCTGTGGCGGCCGAAGGCAACCATCTCTTTACCGAACCAAGTTTCCTTTTCTTTCGCTTGTCTTGCAGAATCATAAAAAAATGGTTTTTTCGCCGAAGTGTAAAACTCCTTAATTCCGTTCCAGTTCTGCGATAAATTAACCGCGCTGTAACAACTATCTGGATTTCTCGCGGGGCAAAGTGCTATTAAATCCGCATTAAAATAAGCCAGAAATAGCCAATCCGTTTTCTCACGTTTGACTGGGTCGGCTGGTGCAAGATAAACCGCATCACCTACCGTGAAAATTCTTTCCCCCGTTTTTTTATTTGTCTTAGCACTGATTGCAAATCCTTGCTCATCAAAATATGTCAGAAAAAAAACGTTTGCAAATTGTTTGGGCGCTATTAGATATGGATTGCGAGGCACCTTTAGATACAACATCATTGCCTCTTCTCCGCCCCCTTCGGATGCAACATACATCCAATAACGGAAAGGCCATTTTTCTATAGGTTGATATTCTTTCGGTGATAAAAATTCGGATCGTTTTACCCATCCACTAGTACCATTTATATTGCAGCGTACCCATCCATCTACCTGAGTCCCCTTCAAGCACGGAGACTTAGCATCTTCCAAATGAACCACCGGTGTGTCATTAAATTCGACTATCGGCTTAATATCTTCTTTATTTTTGAAGATTTTTATTGAATTATTTTTTGGAAAAATTGGTGTAAACAGATCATTTCCAAAATTTGAATAACTAGGACCTGAATCAATATCCGCGACACCTGCAATACTAAAATTACAAAACCATAGTAAGCCAAAACAAACAACGATTCCTTTTTTCATATTTTTTTCAATTTCCATGTCCGAGCTCCGCATCGTAAACAGTAATGTGCAAATGATTTCTATGCAGGTATTCATTACCATCTTTCCCTTGCCTCAAATAATTCGGTGCTGGCTTAACGTTATCGCTTGTATTGCTTTCCATTTCCCAAGGGTCGAAAGTGGATCTCACTTCAGCGTTGCCTCGCAATTTTGATGTGAATTGCCGCAACAGATCATTGTCGCTATCATGAATAGCTACTGCGGCGAGATGTGCTTTATCTCCCTCCGTTGCCTTTAATAGTTTTAGTTTATCGTCTTCATCTGAGGTTCGTTTCTTTTTCATTTCCAATTGACTTCGCTCTTTAATAGCGTTGCTATATGCGATATCACTTGCGGATGCGGATCGGAAAAATACCTGATCATGCCCATTCATTTTTACACGTCCTACATCCAAACCAACTCCAATACGATGTAAGACCGAACCCAACATCGGTCGCCACCCAGAATTAATATCCATCTCTTCCGCGTCCATATCAAAAGCAGCTTGAATAAATGCCTGATAGGTATTTGGATTTACGCGCGTAATAATTTCGATCTTTTCGCTTTCAGGACCAGTGATTGCCGGAATGTGTGTTCGGCAATTTTCAAAAGCATGCGGTGGCCATAATATTTTTAGTGTTTTACCATTCGGCTTAGGTACCGTTAATCGTATGTTACGTCCGTCTATTGTTGGGGCACCACGGTAGATCTGTTTGACAGCTTCCTGTACCTCAGCACTTGTTCCTTTTGTGGATTCACTAGCCTCTATTTCAGTAAATTTATGACTGAAATTCATCCACGTTGTGCCATATAAATGTGCAATATAAGTTTTTTTTGCACCATTAATTACTTCGTCATGTGGCTGTTCCTTAACAGCAAAATAATTTAATCCCGCCCGCTCAATCACATTGATAATTATGTCTGTCAATCCCTCCTCAGCACTAACTTTGTACATCGGTTTAGTTCGATACTGTGCCTTTGCATCATTACCCAAATAAAGAGCAACTTCTTTTCCAAACGGCACTTTTTGACGAATCTTATTATCCCTCATTAATTTGACCTGCTGCCCTGTTACCAATGGAATACCTTTGTCACCAGTTATTTCAGCAATAAAATACGGTAAACCATTAAGTACCTTGCCTGAACCCAAATGAGTTTCAAATTGCCAGGTTACAAAAACACCTGGTTCTTTCGTCACCGGCTCAATAAATTTATTTTCTTTTTTTTGTGTGCCTGATGCTTTTATCGCACCAGTTTGCTTTACCGTTGCAGCAGGCGCATTTGGTTTTTCTTTCGGCTCTTTTTTTTCTGTGGCTGCCCCACCATCTTTCAAATCAATGCTTGGTTCAGCGGTACTAAATACCATTTCATACCAAGGTTTCGCGTTAACTTCTGCCGCCAAAACTTTTTTTCCATCTGCAGTTTTCTTACCACTTGCGGTTCCTTTAAATGATTGCCCCGGATCTGGTCTAGGTAACTCAAGCTTAACTGGAGATTTTGTATCGGTCTTTGCGACAGTAGTCTTGCCATCCTTGTCCGTCTTACCTTTGATCTTTTTTTCTTCGCCGGTTTTTGTAAAGAAATTCATGATGTAATCCAAACCACTCAACGGCTTGCCATCAACTCCTTTGACTGCAAATTGATGAGCATGTGGAATTAACTCTACTTTCCCGACCTTCCATCCCTCAACACGTTCTATAGCGCCCATGAATTTAATTAATTCACCGTCATTCAAATCGCCAATGGTGCGACTACTGTCTAAACCAGTGAAGCTCTTTACTAACTTAATATAGTGATTTGGGTCATTATTGTCTGTTGCAGGCGCGTATTTTTTAAAAACCACGTCAAGCTTCAAAGTAGAGTAAAAATGTGTCAAAGAATATTTAAGCGCTGACATGCCAGTATCGTGGTCTGGAAATGCCGCAAATTTTCCACCTTTGCCAATTGACAAACCACTTTTCTCTGAAGAAATAAGATTCCCAGGATTGTTATTGCGCCACGCACGTGTGCCACCAGAATGTAAATACTCTGAACCATCTGCGGCTTTGTAAATGACACTATCGTGCTCCCCGTCCTTCGCTGAAACATATTTTGGTGTTGTCATGGCATTCAATTTCTTTTTTATTGATAAAGTTTCGACTCTTTATCAAGAGCCGCGTTCACATCACAGTAACTAGACTTTGTGCTGATTTTTCTTAACTGCTTAAAATAAATATTTGGTGTCCCTGGCATGTCATCATCATTTTTTTTCAATTCAAAAATAATAAAATCAGTTTGCATTTTCTCGCTCCAATCGCCTTTTCGACTAGCAAAGACAATCCGCAATTGGTTGTGAAATCGCATGATTCTGGCACCGGAAATAGCACAATCCGCACCAGAGCGAAGAGCCAAATATGGAACATAATCATTATTCATTTCAAAGGTAAGTTGAGTTGCAATACCTGTTGAATTTGGCACAAAAAAACTTATGATTTCAATTGGGTGTGCATTATTGGTGTTGACTACTGTGTTCACTAACGCAATCTCCATATCCTCCAGTTTTATGGAGGTAATATCTCGAAGTGGTTTTATTGTCAGCGCCTGAGCGTGCACTGAACAAGTCAACCACAGCAGACTTATTGCGCAAGCCTTAACAGCCCAGCATATCTTCATCATCATTTACCTCTTCGCAAACCCATTGCAGATCCCTATCAAAAACAATATAGGTACTTTCAAAATGCTTTGTATCAATGAGAGATGTCAAACCTGCTGCATCTGTTTTTCCCTTAATTTCTTGCTCATCTGTTGCATAAATGGTGTAACTCTCATCCTTCATAGGTCTGCCTTTCGTATCCTTCAACTGGAATTTCTGCGCACAGGTGAAGTCAGATTGTGGAAAATTCAGAAAATTGGGACTACTACTTGCCGCCCCACTCAATTCCTTCATACTCGCCTTAAATTCCACCTTCCCCGGTGCCGCTATCGTGATGTCGCCAGCTTCCAGTTTCAAGAACGCGCCCATCGCAGTCAGTAAGACATGCTTTTGTGCGGCGATCATTATTGTTTTATTGGTGCTCGCTACCGTGATGGTTTTGTCTGCCGTGATGCTGGTTTTGTCGCTTTGGCTTTGGGTGCTGACTTTGCCTGTGGCTGCGTGCAGTTTTATTCCTGTTTCTGTGTTCGGTTCTTCTTTGGCATCTTTGCGCAGTTTACCGTAAGTGAAGAGGCTGATGCCAGCTTTGACTGCGTGGTGGTGGTTGCCTTGGGCG
>JACMRF010000108.1 GCA_014376575.1 Undibacterium sp. | reverse complement strand
CCGAAACGGGCTCATGACTGGCGGCGATTTGCTCCCTCACCGCCGGGGTTGTACGGGCATTTTTGTGCAAGGCGATCAGCATGAGGCGGGTGCTCCTGGGGCAGTGAACTGGTCAATTAACCCGAGCATTACACCACGGGCCATGAACAGAGGATGGCGCCTTGAGTCTATGCAATCATCCGGGATGCGACATATAACGAAACCATAAAAAAATATTGTGTGCTCCGGGCGCACTATAATCGTGGGGTTTTTTCACAATTACAGCGCTAACCCTGCCGTTAGCGTTTGAGAGGGCTTGGCATGGCGTTTTTTCCAATTTTTGTTTCTGTTGTTTGTGTTGTACGTAACCAGTCAGATCTTATTGAAAAAATACTTTCAGACGCCGCTGCTGGCCTTTCTGCCCTTGTAAGCGACTATGAATTAATCATCGTAGACAATGCGTCTGATGACAGCAGCATTTCCATTCTCAAAAATCTCACGGGGGAGAATGGACAATCCAATTTGCAGGTGTATGCACTCACCAAGGAAGTGGATGCTGACACCGCATCATGGGTTGGGTTGGAGAACGCATTAGGAGACTTCGTCGCCGTTATCGACCCTTTGGCGGACGATATCGGTTTTCTGCCTGAAATGCTCGACAAGGCAGTCAGCGGCGCCGATGTGGTATTTGCCAGCAATACGCAAAAATCTGCGAAGAGCCTGGCCTATCAGGGTGCTGATGCTGTTTTTAACCAACTCTACAAGCGGCTTAACGGCATCCATCTTGCCGAGGAGGCTCCGCAGTATCGCGTCCTGAGCAAGAAAGTCGTCAATTTCATTTTGCAGCATTCTCAGCCCGCGTTGACGTATCGCCATCTGCCAGCGACAGGGGGATTTGCCCGCGTCAATCTCAACTACAGCGCAACACCAAAGATCTCGCAGCCCAAGCGGTTGGGCGAAAGCATTGATAGGGGAATGCGGCTGCTAGTTTCGACAACCCGAGCGCCGATGCGTCTCGTTACCTCACTCTCTTTGTTTGGTGCGGTCACCAATGTTTTGTACACTATCTACGTCGTCGCCATCGGGTTCCTAGAGACAAATGTTGCGCCAGGTTGGATCAGTTTGTCTCTCCAGCAATCCGGGATGTTTTTCTTGATCTCACTCGTGCTTTTGGTCCTGGGAGAGTATATCCTCCATGTGACCAGCCTGTCGAATGAAGGCCCGCTCTATCACGTAGGGCAAGAATTCACCAGCGCGCGCATGACTCGGCGCGAAAAGCTTAACATTGAAGAGGTAACAAGGACGTCAAACAGGTCAGACACTTGCCCGGAGCTAGTTGGCTGATGCAGGCCACGGACATAACCCAAGACGCTGTCATTATCGGGGGCGGATTTTATGGCGCTGCTATTGCCATTTATCTGGCCAAGCAACGTGGCCTTAAACGCGTAGTTCTTGTGGAGCGTGAGTCCGCACTCCTTATGCGTGCCTCCTATAACAATCAGGCTCGTGTACATAACGGTTATCACTATCCACGCAGCTTTATCACAGCGTATAGAAGTCAGGTCAATCTGCCCAAGTTCGTGCGCGACTGGCCAGATGCGGTGACGCAGGATTTCACCAAACTGTACGCAATTGCACGCCGCAATTCCAAGGTCACGGCCAAACAGTTTGAACGCTTCTGTCGGGAGATAGGTGCCAAGATTCAACCAGCAGGCCCGGCGCTGCGCGCATTGTTTGAGCCGCGTCTTATCGAGGATGTGTTTCTGGTTGAAGAATATGCTTTCGATGCCACGAAGCTGGCAAGTTGGGCTGAGCGTGAGCTTAACGAATGCGGCGTACAAATCTACTTTAACACGCGCGTTACTGCGATCTCACATGTGCCAAATGGAACATTGCGGGTTATCGTACAACCCGATCGCGGTACAGAGGAGATGATTTCCTGCCGCTACGTGTTCAACTGTACTTACAGTGGACTGAATCAGTTCAAGGGTGATTTCCCCGGAACTCAAACTGGCCTCAAACAGGAAATCACCGAAATGGCACTCATGCAGGTACCGCCCGCCCTCCAAGATTTGGGCATTACGGTGATGGATGGCCCATTTTTTTCAATAATGCCGTTTCCTGCTCGCGGGCTGCATACCCTTTCCCATGTCCGATACACACCGCATTTGCATTGGAACGACGAGCAAGGCATTGATCCTTACCAAAAGCTCAATGATTATGAGCGGTCCACTCGAGTGGACCGCATGGTCAGGGATGCGGGGCGCTATCTTCCTGCGGTACTTGATGCCAAATATATCGATTCATTATTCGAGGTCAAAACTGTCTTGATGAAGAACGAAAGTGATGACGGTAGGCCGATTCTGTTTGAGAAACACTCGGAGTTGCCAGGTTGCTACTCCGTATTGGGTGGAAAAATAGACAATATTTATGATGTGCTGGAGAAGTTAGATGCTCAATTTTATTAAAGTCAACCGGCTTGGAAACAACCTTACCAAACTTTATTTGACGGCACTAATAATTATTATTTTGGCAATATCGGTGACCTTCTCAATATATCCTTTTATAGCAACAGCAGACGGCATAAATAGAATAAATATTGCTAGCGCTATAAATCTTAATGCTTTTAGTGTTTTACCACCCCTCCAATCTCGATTGATTAAATACTCAATAGACTTTACAGGCGGAGTTGGTTTATATACACTTTTTCAAGTAATAATATTTTATGTCTCAATTTTATTTTCTTATATTATCTTACTAAAAAACAAGCCGTTCATTTTTCCATTTTTTTCACATTTATAACAATAAGTGTCCCAATTTTTCTAGTATTTCCAAGTATTTTAACTAATTCTTCATTGGTTTTTAGCTGTCTTGCAATGCTTGCTATTTTGATCGAGCAAGTCAGATATTTTACAAATAAAAGAAAAATATATTTCGTGACTGTCTATGTTGGATTATTTTTTATTCTATTTGGAATGCACCTCAATGCAATTATAGCTTCACCTGTGATTCTAATTACCATTTATTACTATGCTCCACGTTTCAAGTTATTGGCCGCTGGAGGAATGTTGGTATCGATTTTTTTGTTTGGTTAATAAACGATAGTTTCAGACAACAATCAAGACCTGAGGCACTTGGCATGGCATGGCATGCCATGGGAAATTATAGAAGTTGCGAACGCAGTAAAAGATGATCAGAAATTGAAAAAAATCTTGAATTTTGTGGCGATACAGAAAGTGCGATTAATAGATACAACACGAGATTTCTCAATCCTATCTTTTGGGATGCAAATCCACCCCTACCTGCGACCTGCATCGCATCGGTTAAAGGTAGCGAAAAAGTAAAGGATGCATACCTTCAAGTAATAAAAGCGTACCCATTTCAATGGATTAAAATAAAACTTGGTTTTTGGATGGGTATTTATGGCATAAGCAAACCCTTGGAGAATATTAGAAGAGGGATTCATCAGGTTGATGGCTATACAAAGAAATGGGGGGGGGCGTGACACTTTACAGCAATCATCGATACGGAATTAATTTTTTGATACAGCAGATTGGCTGGGCCCGATAGTATACAGACCAGTAATAAGCGTGCTAATCGCATTTCTATCAGTAGCCACGATTTTTTTATTTTCTAGGGATTCATTTCCTGTATTTATGTCCTTTTTTGCTTTATCAAATAGCTATTACATGGGTTTTTTAATTTCTGCTCAGGCGATGGAGTTCAGGTATTTAGCACCGACTTTTTACCTGAATTTCATAATCTTTTTTGCAGCTATTGCTTTGAGTGGCTCAGCTTTTTTAAATTGTGTTTTTTAAATAAAAAGAAATTACGGTAATGACAAGAGCATTAATAGGTTTTTCAGGATTTGTAGGAAGCACACTACTTAAGCAGGCACTCTTTGAATCGCTATATCGCTCCACAAATATTTCCGATATCGATGGCCAATCGTTCGATACCGTCGTATGCGCTGGCGCGCCTGCGCAGAAATGGATTGCCAACCGGGAGCCTGAGGCGGACGGCCAAAAGATTGAGGGGCTGATCGCGCACCTGAAAACCATTCAGTGCAAAACGTTAATTCTGATCAGTACCGTTGACGTGTTCAAGGATTCAACAGGGGCTGATGAAGAATCGCCTGTTGACGAGTCAGGACTTCACGCTTACGGCCTGCACCGCCGCCTACTGGAAAAATTTGTTGCAAACCATTTTACAAACCATCTGATCGTTCGTCTTCCCGGATTGGTCGGTCCTGGACTGCGCAAGAATGTCATCTTCGATTTGTTGAATGACAATAATCTTCATGGTATTGAGAGCCGGGGTATTTTCCAGTTCTACCCAATGGTCGGTCTTTGGTACGACATTCAAACAGCGCTCAACGCTGGTTTAAAGTTGGTACATCTTACGGCAGAGCCGATTAGCGTATCAGATGTTTCCAAACAAGGATTTGGCAGATTCTTCGACCATGCCTTGGCTAACACCCCGGCAATCTATGACTTGCAAACCTGCCACGCTAAAGTGTTTGGTGCTTCCGGACATTACCAATACAGCGCACGTGAAACCATTCAAGCCATTAGAGCCTATGCGCAATCTGAGCCACTGACGATCAACTCCGACCCAATGGCGAAATCATGAGACTGGCCATTTCAAATATTGCGTGGGATACCGATGAAGATGAAGCGATAGCTACGCTGCTTCAGCGCTTTGGCGTGGATGCGATTGATGCCGCGCCAGGGAAGTATTTCCCTGAACCAGCCAAGGCAACAGATGAAGACATTGCACGCGTCAAGAACTGGTGGTCGGAACGTGGCATCGAAATTACCGGCATGCAGGCGCTGTTGTTTGGCACAACCGGTTTAAACGTCTTTGGCACGCTTGAGTCGCAGGAGGAGATGCTGCAACACCTCGACGCCGTTTGCCGTATTGGAGCTGGTTTGGGAGCACCCAGGGTGGTGTTTGGCTCACCAAAAAATCGCGACCGCAGCGGCTTGAACGACGCCGAGGCAATGGCGGTGGCCATATCTTTTTTCAGGCGGCTAGGCAATATCGCTAGCTCGCACGGTGTGATGATCTGCCTGGAGCCCAACCCAACCTGTTACGGCGCCAACTTCATGACCACCAGTGCCGAGACAGCGCAGGTGGTGACGCAGATTGCCCACCCGGCCATTCGCATGCAGTTCGATACCGGCGCTCTGGCTATCAATGGCGAAGACCCCGCCACCGTGTTGCAATCGTGCGTCAGGCTGATAGGTCACATTCATGCCAGCGAGCCGAATCTGGTATCACTGGGGAACGGTGAAACTGACCATGCTAGGATGTATGAGGCGTTGGTGTTGCATTTGCCAAATCATTTGGTGACCATCGAGATGCTGGCAACTAAGAATGAGTCGCACCTAGTATCGATTGAACGTGCGTTAGATGTGGCAATTTGGCACTACCGCAATGACAGGCTTAGAGCCGATACATGAAGTGGCTCGTTCTGATTTTCGGTATTACTTTCAACGCCTCAGCCAGCGTTCTGGTCAAAATGGCCATGATGCCACCTCGAAAGTTTCCTTTACTTAGTGAGCCGATGGCGGCATTGAGTCATTGGCAATTCTGGCTGGGTATTGATCTTTACGGCGGAGCATTCCTGCCCCGCGCCGCTGCTTTGGAGCGTTTGCCGTTAAATGTAGCCCATCCCGTCCTGCCCGCCGGTATGGTGGCGACTGTTACCCTGTTTTCGGTTCTCATTTTCCGTAAGCCTTTTCACTGGGCAACGGGGGCGGGGATACTACTGGTAATCGTTGGGGTAGCACTGATCACAGCCCGAGTGGCCTGATAGTTAAAGCAGACGAAAATAATAATGACATTTGATATTGCGCCTGCAGTACGCGCCGCTTGGCAAGTGCCCACTTTTGAAACATCCCTATGGCTTGGGCAACAGCAGCCGTGGTGCGTGGTGATACCTGTGATTAACGAAGGCGAACGGATCAAGAGCCTGCTTTCCAGGCTAGCCGACCTTAATGTCGACAGACTCGCCGACATCATCATTGTCGATGGCGGTAGTAACGATGGCTCACTGGAACTGGAGTTGCTGCAACAGAAAGGCGTGCGCGGATTGTTGGTCAAGACGGGTTCCGGAAAATTAAGCGCCCAGCTTCGCTGCGCCTATGCTTTTGTACTCGACCAAGGCTATGCCGGAATCGTTACCATAGATGGCAACGACAAGGATGATCCAGAAGCGATACCGCGTTTCATTGAAGCTTTGAAACAAGGCGTGGATTTTGTGCAGGCTTCCCGCTTCATTACAGGGGGAGTAGCAGAGAACACGCCTAGATTACGAGACTTCGCCATCCGTTTCATTCATGCGCCGATGCTGAGTATGTTTTCTGGTTTTCGATGGACCGACACTACCCAGGGCTTCCGCGCCTACAGTCGGAAAATGCTGCTGGATCCCAAAATCGCACCGTTTCGTGATGTATTTATGACCTATGAGTTTCTTGCGTATCTTTCCTATCGCGCGCCGAAACTTGGCTATCGTTGTTGCGAACTAGCAACCATTCGGCGCTACCCCGAAGGGGAAGTGCCAACCAAGATCAGCAGCTTTAAGGGAAACCTGTCGGTACTGCAGGTGCTTTTTCAGGCTTGCTTGGGCACTTACAACCCAAAGCCCGATTGATTGTGACTGCAAAGATGATAAATCAACTCTCATTTACTGAAAAACTTGCTGCAACTGCCTCATCCTGCGTTATCGCCGCTCTAGCATTTTTAGCCTGCCTCAACCTAACGATTGCGCCGAGCTATACTGACTTTATAGTCGGAAACATTGCGTGGCAGGCCGATACAAAGCTACAAGATATTATTGCAGCGCCTGTCTTTATTACGGTTTTATTTTTTGGATTTCTCTTTTTATCACTTCAAATTGCCAAGCAAAAGCAGCAGTTTGGTAACGAATACTCGGCCAAGTTATCGAATCAATTGATATGGTGGTCTGTCCCGTCTTTTGCAGCCATTTCGAGTCTGATTTTAGGTGCAACAATCGATGAAAAAATATTTTTTATTTCAGTGGCTGGGATTGCCTTTATTTCGATCAACTCTGCCTACAACGCAGCGAGGAAAATAAATATTAATCCAGACCTTATTGGCTTGAGCTTGTTTGCAATTATTTTGGCAGGGCTAATTCCCTTAGAAATTGCTCTCATACTTGGGCGGGCTCCGAAATCGTTAGTTGGTGACATCAAACTTGATACTTACGAAACAGCGACGTATATCATTATTGGGTTTGGGATAGTTTTTGGGTTGATCTATGCGATGCGCTTTCCAGAAAAATCATCTCGCTTTTTGCCAAAATTTATTTTAATAGGACAGGTTGGTTTACCTACTCTGTTTCTCACTCTCTATCCTGCCAAGCTTTTACAAGCAAATGGGGTGGTTACAAAATATCAAACTACGTTGGGGCTCAAGCTTTTCATCGTCGGAATGGTTGTATGGGGCATATTTGACGTGGTACGTCGTCATCAAAAGTACGCGAGGACTGCACATGTTAGCTGGTCGCCGTTACTTTCTCCTGTAGCCTTATTTGCACTTTTGGTAGCACTCAAAGTCGGGAATACGGTTGCTCCTTTTATAAAAAGCGATGATTACCATTTTGGAGAACAAGTACTTGGTTGGTGGTCATATCTGCAGGGAGCAATTCCTTATGTAGGGTATATACCAGCGCATGGAGTGATCCCGGACGACCTCTCTGCATTTCTTTCATTCGTTTTTTATGATGGCACCGCAGGAAGTTTTGTTGATGCTGGTCGCTTAAGTTACGCATTACTTGCGTTTGCTGGCTTCATATCTATCTACCGCTTCTCTAGCAGCATAGGGCTGGCTTTTATATTGATTTTTTTCGTCGGCAGCTATTTAAGTTGGCTTTTTTTTACGCCTTTCCTCTGCCTTTGGTTTAGCCGTTCTCTAAGAGTAAATCCGGCAAGATGGCTGAGTATCTGGTTGTTGACGGCACCTATTGCTATTTTGGGCGTGCCTGGCCAAGGGCTACTGCTTGTTGCGGCATCTGGAGTCATGGCAGCTTATATCATGTGGTGCTTTTGGCGCAATTCAGAAAAAAGGGAATGGCGATATATCGGAATATCATTTTTCGTACTTATGGTGGCTGCCCTAACCACTCCGTTGGTACCAATGTTGTTGGGTGCTATTCGTTACGTGTTAGAAAACGGCGCCATCAACCAAGTAGCCTACGGCATATCTTGGGCAGCGAGTTGGAATGAAGGTGCAAAAGCTGGTTTTGTATTTGAAGCCATCCGCATGTCATGGGTCGCAATTCCAGTTGCGTGCTTGGGAATAATTTACATGTGCATGAAAGATCAGGTAGATCGAAAAAATACCCTGGTCCCAGCCATCGTAGTTTTTTTATTCATTTTTCTTCTAATCCCCTACTCTATGGGGCGTATTGATCCGGGCGGTGTATCGAGACCCGGCATTGCTGCAATTTTCAGTTGGGCGATATTGCTGCCCATTACTGTATGGAGTCAATTAAAACCCGCCAATAAAGTTTCACTGCTTCTCTTGGTAGCTAGCATGAGTGCCACCTTGAACTTCACGTCTCTCTCTTTCTCCAATCTAGTTTCAGCGGCATCTGCTCAAATCCACACGGGACCATTGCGAGATGGAGCTCGTGTGGGACTACCCAATATTGGAAAGGCTACCGTTCAGGATGAACACTGGGATCGCCTCACCAAGCTGAACGAATTGTTAAAAAACAAGCTTGCGCCAAATGAAAGCTACCTCGACCTAACCTCACGAAATGCGCAGTATTTTTATTTAAATCGTATACCAATGATGGCTATAACTGCGCCATACAACTTGGTGTCTCCATCCCAGCAGAAACGTGCAATAGAACAGCTTTCACGAAACGTACCGCGTCTGGCTCTCCTAGAGGGATCTAATATTATTCACGATGGCGGTGGTCTTGCGTTGCGCAATCCATATTTGTATCGATTCATTCTTGATAATTACACGCCGAGCCTGGAAGCTGGATTCATCATTGGCTACCATAAAATGGAAGAGGGTAATAATCACGTGCCAACAATTGAGGTTGCAGTTAAAAATCTGACGGATGTAAATTGGGATCAGGGCATCCATCGTACAGAACCTGCCTTTATCGCAGGGGACGCTGCACTAATGCCACTCCTCACAATAGGCACTAAAGTTCGTATTGGAACTGGCGGAATTCGAAAAATTACCAGAGTCTGGATTGAAGGAAATGCAATATGGCTGGATGGCCTCCCTTTTAATCCGATGGTAGTTAACTATCCAAATAAAATTCAGATTACCGTTAGCCCGCAAATAGAAGCTGAACACAGATTATCGCTTTTTGAAAAGGCATTGGCCCAATCAGACTTTAAAAAAATTCCGGTTGCTTGGGGTAGATCACAGAGATCTTTAGCGAAGAAAATGACCCTAATTAACGGATTTGAGGGACTATCTCCTGTTCTTCACGACTTGGTCTCTGAAAATGGTAATTACAAAGTCACTGGCATTGATCCCCTACTAAGTTTTGATATTTCGGGCTTTAATATTTCAGGACATGACGCGGGTCTTTTAAAATTTGATTTCTCATGCATGAATAGGAGCGCGGAACCAAGGATACAAGTGTATTGGTGGGGGGATGGCCATGACGGGCCGTTCGAAGCAGCAAGCATAAGATTAACTGCGGACGACGGATTGCTTATAGTGCCCCTCGATGCGTCCCCACGTTGGCTAACGATGAAACATATCAAGGGGATCCGCATCGATCTTGATAATCCGTTGGCATGTAGTGCGTTTAGCGTCAGGAATATAAATCTTTTCCAGAGGCACCAACAATAGTCAAAAATTTCAAAAAATTATAAATTATTTTTTGTAAATAAAATTGCTGTTAGTCTAACAAAATGGGTTTTGTAAATGTCTAAATTTGCGTTGAACTCGTTAACAGATTTGTAATTTTTTCTCATCCCGTATCGGCTGCCGTGACCTGCCCGGTTTTTCAGGTCCAACTCAATTTGGAATAGCTCCGGTTAATAAACTGGTGTTTTGGTTTTTGCTAAACGCTTCTGGTGTTGCATAGCCGAGGCTGGAATGCGGCCGTACGGTATTGTAGTGTTGCCGCCAGTCCTCAATGACAACTTTTGCTTCGATCCGGTTTCGAAACCATTCCATTGACAAGCACTCATCCCTAAATTTACCGTTGAAACTTTCTGTCGTGCCGTTTTG
>JACMRF010000107.1 GCA_014376575.1 Undibacterium sp. | reverse complement strand
GTAGCCTATGTTGCGGCCGTCAAGGATCAGTCGTTCCCTGCGCCAGAACACTGCTTCTAAGTAAAGCTCAAGCGATCAAGAAAGGCGTATCAGCGACACGATCCGCCAGACTTTCTCACCACTATGATCAGTGAAGCGGTAGTGTGAAAAATCGTCTGGGTGTCGCTGAAGACTCCGCTGATATCGAATGCGGCGCAAATGCGATGGTAGGCGCGCCGCCACCAGCGAGATGGCCACAATAAACGCTTTGCCCGCCGCTGCGGTTTAGCATACTTGGTATGGCATGAGCGCGCCTGGCGTCAATACCTCAAACAGATACGCGCTGTGCACCATGTCTGAGA
Source organism: Undibacterium sp. (assembly GCA_014376575.1). The sequence goes on along the minus strand of JACMRF010000107.1, from coordinate 4,393 downwards.
ATGGCAGGCATTGAATAATGAAGTGAGTTTTACAAACGCGACACGAATTACTCACTGTCCTGATATCGCGCCATACTCCGCTCCATATCAGGAGCAAGCATGTCGGCGGAATGAATTGACATACCCAGTTCCCGCAGCAAACCATCCTGCAATCCATAGACCCAGCCATGCACGGCCAGTGTCTGGCCTCGATCCCAAGCGTCCTGAACGATTGTCGTCTGACAAACATTCACCACCTGCTCAATTACATTTAATTCACATAAGCGATCAAGCCGCTCTTTGACTGGCAACACTTCGCCCAGATAACGCTCATGCTTTTGATGAACGTCCTGTACGTGCCGCAACCAGTTGTCGGCGAGACCAACGCGGCGGCGTGTCAACGCGGCATGAACGCCAGAACAACCGTAATGGCCACAAATAATAATATGTTTGACGCGCAATACATCAATGGCAAATTGCAGTACCGATAAACAATTCAAATCAGAATGCACCACCACATTGGCAATATTTCTGTGCACAAATAATTCACCAGGCAACATGCCCAACAATTCATTCGCTGGTACGCGACTATCCGAGCAGCCTATCCATAAATACTCAGGGCTTTGCTGCGCCGCCAGCTTTTTGAAAAAATCAGGGTCTTCTGCGCGGATAGCATCGGCCCATTGGCGATTATTCTCGAACAACTGCTGGGGTGTCACGCCGCTTTGATCTTGCGCTAACATAATATTGCCTTAAGTATTTCAACAGGCCAGATTCTAACCTTTCTAAGCATCACCTACGGCAAACTCGCTAATAAAAAGAGCGCGGGAGCATTTCTGCCCGCCGCGCTCTTTTACTCCACACCGCCGTTCTAGCGATAGTTGTTTTTCGTGTCATCGTTTATTTCTGCCAACATGGCTTTCTTAAGCGAGGTATCAACCGGTTTTTCACCTAGCCATATGCGCAACAAGGCGTTGTAAAATGCCACGTCAGGGTAAGGCTCACCCATCTTCTTACCATTGAGCGATACGATGGTACCGATATTGGGTATCCATTCCGTCAGCATGACGTCACCCTTTTTTAACTCGGGTACAGAAGCAAACATTTCACCAAAACGAATGAATTGGTTAACCAATTTTAATTTTTCCGTTTTATCTGTGTTTTGTTGAATGCCAGTCATAAATCCACGACCAAAATCTTCGTTGCTGAGATCGCGCAGCATCACGATTTTGACGCTCTTAGGACCGGCTAAAGCAAGAATTTCAGGTAAGCTAGTTTTTTTCTCTTTGAGATATAAACCCGCAGCGTAAACTTTAAAGATTGCTTTATAGCGAATGCCCGCTCCATTGAGCTTTAAGTCGGTGTTGGCAACATGCGTGGTATCGTCAAATTTCACTCCGGCTACTTCGAAAACTGCTGCTTGAGTTGCATAGCTTGCAGTAAACAACGATGCAGCAATGATCATTCTCATACTGAAAATTCGTAATATTTTCATTTCTCTCTCCAATTTACTTTTTTGGTTTAACAGCATAATTGTTCACCCATAATGCGCCAGTCTACCTCAATTAGTGCAGTCCTCATTTGAAGTCCTCGACATCACCATTTGAGAATACAGTCTCTTCTACACATGAAAACAGGGGAGCCGCATTTAGTTTTGCTTAAAAAAAATCCCTGAACTTTAAGGAATCAGGGACTTTTTTCATTCACGATTGCGGCTGTGTACTTTACTAAGCGCTTTAATCAAAAAACTTTTTAACTTTATCCATCCAGCTCTTGCTTTGCGGATTATGTTTTGCGCCACCCTCAACCGTCAATTGCTCAAAAGTACGCAACAAATCTTTTTGCTTTTCAGTCAACTTCACTGGCGTCTCTATTACAACGTGACAAAACAAATCACCGGCATAGCCCGAACGTACGCCTTTGACGCCTTTGCTACGCAGACGGAATGTTTTACCCGACTGCGTACCTTCCGGTATCGTAAATGATGCCTTGCCGCTCAAGGTGGGCACTTCAATATCGCCACCCAAAGCTGCCTTGACAAAGGAAATTGGAATCTCGCAATGCAAGTCATCGCCTTCGCGCTGAAATACAGTATGTTGCTTGATATGAATTTCTACATACAAATCACCCGGAGGGCCACCATTTACCCCTGGCTCGCCGTTACCTGATGAACGTATGCGCATACCATTGTCGATACCGGCAGGAATTTTTACTTCCAGCGTTTTGTTGCGCTTGATGCGGCCAACACCAGAACAGGCCGTGCACGGATCAGCAATCATCTTGCCCGTGCCATGACATTTCGGACAGGCTTGCTGGATACTAAACAAACCCTGCTGCATACGTACCTGACCATGTCCGCCGCAGGTAGTACAAGTGACAGGCGAGGTGCCTGGCTTGGCGCCAGAACCATGACAAGGTTCGCAGGCATCCCAGCTTGGTACACGAATAGTCGTATCAAAACCATTCGCAGCTTGCTCTAAACTGATTTCCAAGTTGTAGCGTAAATCAGCGCCACGATACACTTGAGGGCCTGCACTACGACCGCGTCCGCCGCCAAAAATATCACCGAAAATATCACCGAAAGCATCAGCAAATCCTGCACCGCCACCACCACCTCCGCCGCCCATATTAGGGTCAACACCGGCATGCCCATAACGGTCATAAGCATCACGCTTTTGCGCGTCGGATAACATTTCGTAGGCTTCTTTTGCCTCTTTGAATTTATCTTCCGAAGTCTTGCTATCGGGATTGCGATCCGGATGGTATTTCATCGCCAGCTTGCGATAGGATTTCTTAATTTCTTCTTCTGTAGCGTTTTTCGCAACACCCAGAATTTCGTAAAAATCACGCTTCGCCATCTCGATTACACCTAGTTATTATTGATAATTTTATATAGCTTAAGTCAAACGCTTTTGCCGCAAAGGCGCAGAGAACGCAGAGGAGGTCTTGCCTTTCTCTGCGTTCTCTGCGCCTCTGCGGCTAACTTTTCGCCTTTGGTATTTTGCTATTCTTGCTATTACTTGCTGTCTTTTACTTCTTTAAAATCAGCATCAACGACATCATCATCTGCCGGTTTGGATTCATGTCCTTCCGCTGCACCCGCCGCACCAGCCGCACCAGCAGCTTGCTGTGCCTGCATGTCAGCATAGACCTTTTCACCCAATTTTTGCGATGCAGTCGACAAAGCAGCCAGCTTGGTATCGATCTCAACTTTATCGCCTGATTTCAAGACCTCTTCCAACTCCTTAATGGCAGTTTCAATCTTCTCTTTTTCGCCAGCGTCCAACTTATCGCCATGCTCAGTCAACGCTTTTTTGGTTGAATGCACCAATGAATCACCCTGATTGCGCGACTCAGCCAGTTCTTTGACTTTTTTGTCTTCTTCTGCATTCAGTTCTGCATCTTTTACCATTTTCTGAATTTCTTCTTCAGTCAAACCTGAATTTGCCTTAATGGTAATTTTGTTTTCTTTACCCGTTGCCTTGTCTTTCGCGCCTACATGCAAAATACCGTTGGCATCAATATCAAAAGTTACTTCAATTTGTGGCGTACCGCGTGCTGATGGCGGGATGCCTTCCAGATTAAATTCGCCCAGACCTTTATTGCCGGCAGCGATCTCACGCTCACCTTGATAAACCTTGATCGTCACGGCAGGCTGATTGTCGTCTGCTGTGGAGAACACTTGGCTGAACTTGGTTGGCACTGTGGTATTTTTCTGAATCATCTTTGTCATTACGCCGCCCAAAGTCTCAATACCCAAAGACAATGGTGTGACATCCAACAGCAACAGATCTTTACGATCGCCAGACAACACTGAACCCTGAATCGCTGCACCAACGGCAACGGCTTCATCCGGATTGACGTCTTTGCGTGGCTCTTTACCAAAAAACTCCTTGACCAGTTCTTGGACCTTAGGCATGCGTGTCATACCGCCGACCAAGATGATGTCATCGATATCAGACACTTTGACGCCAGCATCTTTGATCGCTGTACGGCATGGTTCTATCGTTTTTTTGATCAATTCCTCGACCAAAGATTCTAGCTTGGCACGTGTGATTTTCAAATTCAAATGCACTGGTGCGCCATTGGCCATCGCGATGTAAGGCTCATTGATTTCTGTTTGCTGCGCGCTGGATAATTCGATTTTTGCGCGTTCAGCAGAAGCCTTAATACGTTGCAAAGCGATAGGGTCTTTCGACAAATCCAGACCATTGATTTTTTTAAATTCGTCAATGATGAAATCGATAATACGTTGATCAAAGTCTTCACCGCCCAAGAAAGTATCGCCGTTAGTAGACAATACTTCAAACTGCATCTCGCCATCAACGTCAGCGATTTCAATGATGGATACGTCAAAAGTACCGCCGCCCAAATCGTAGACCGCAATCTTGCGATCGCCTTTTTCTCTTTTATC
>JACMRF010000106.1 GCA_014376575.1 Undibacterium sp. | reverse complement strand
GAAATAATTGTCAGTGACAATGGAAAAGGTATTCCCGAAGAAAACATAGGACGGATTTTTGATCCTTTTTTCACCACTAAGCTTGGGCAAGGTGGTAGTGGTCTTGGATTAAATATTGTCTATAACCTGATCACGGGCGTATTGGGTGGAAGCATCGTAGTGACAAGTCAATTAAATCAGGGAACGAGATTTAATATCACCATACCCAAGGTTGCACCCTAAACTAGCAGGTAAATAAATGTAGAATGCGCATTTTGGTTCACTTTACCGTTCTACTATGAGTAAATTATCTTTTGATCGCCTTCTGCAATCGCAGGGGTTTGGTACCCGTAAATATTGTAGAGAGTTGGTCGATGACGGAGAAGTCAGCGTCAACGGCGAAGTCGTACAAAATTACAAGACCTTAGTCGAGACCGCTGGTCTTCGCTTTTCTATTTTTGACGAAGAGTGGGAATATCGAGAACATATCTATCTTGTATTGAATAAACCAGCCAATTTTGAGTGCTCCCGCAAGCCGAGCCACCATCCTGGCGTGTTGACGTTATTGCCTGAACAATTGACCTGGAGAGATGTTCAGCCTGTCGGCAGACTTGATCACGACACCACTGGCATGCTGCTGATGTCGGATGATGGGCCCTTCATTCATGCGCAATCCTCACCTAAAAGACATATCCCTAAAGTCTATGTGGCGACTACCACTGAACCAATCACTGAAACGCTCGTTGAACAATTACTGGCGGGCGTGCAATTGCACGACGAGCCAAGTATGCTTGCTGCACAAACTTGTCGGCAACTTAGCGAGCGAGAGTTGGAAATTGTTCTTGAACAAGGTAAATATCATCAAGTTAAGCGTATGCTTGCCGCTGCAGGGAATCATTGTGCAGCCTTACGTAGAACGGCCATTGGACAATTAACGCTGGATTCCCTAGAATTGGACGAAGGGGAATGGTGCTATCTCAGCGCAGAACATTTAGCGCTGTTAGTTTCACAAAATTAGCAAAATTAGCAACACTTTCAGCACTTCTATCAGGAGTTAGCATGCCAGTGATCGTGATAGCCAACCCTAAGGGCGGCGTAGGTAAAAGTACTTGCTCTACCAATCTTGCGAGATATTTTGCCGTCCAAGGGCATAAAGTGATGCTCGGTGACGCTGATATGCAGCAATCATCGCGTACCTGGCTATCTTTGCGCCCTGCTAATTTACCGCTTATCCGTGCCTGGGAAATGACAGACGGGCATATCGCCAAGCCGCCCAAAGGGACGACACATCTTATTATCGATACGCCTGCAGGTTTAAAAGGGAATAAACTCGACGCCTTGCTCAAATTGGCCAATAAAGTCATCGTGCCTTTGCAGCCGTCGATCTTTGATATTCTTGCAACTGAAGAATTTTTAAAAAAGTTGCTCAATCGTGATGAAACTTATCAAGTTGGCGTGTTAGGCATGCGTGTCAATGCGCGGAGCAGAGCTGCTGACCAATTGGTGCATTATGTTGCTCAGCTTGGTTTGCCTGTGCTGGGATATTTACGTGATACGCAAAATTATATCCAGTTGGCGGCGCATGGTGCCACTTTGTGGGACGTCGCACCGTCCCGTGTCGAGAATGACATCGTGCAATGGGATAGTATTTTAGAATGGATAAATAGTTAGATTATTCGTCTAGACTCGACATGTTCGTTGCTCGGCGTATTTTTTAATAACCCCTGGCGCTTCAATTTTCAAGCAGATTGATTGCCTTGTGGCATCGCACATCTCTATAATGAGGGGTTTCTATCGCTCTCGACCTCTCTCTTATTCTTTATTTTCAAAGCCTTTCTGAATGAACTACACGATTTTTGATACGCCGGTGCTCAATTCCCTGATGCGAGGTTCTTCTTTGCTATGCTTGCGTTTGGCTGGTTGGCGAGTTGAAGGAAACGCGCCAGCCGAAGAGAAATATGTACTCATCGCGGCTCCTCATACCAGCAATTGGGATTTTCCGGTCACCCTGATGGTGTGCTTTGCATTGCGACTCAATGTGTATTGGATGGGGAAAGCGAGTTTGTTTCCGCCTGTTATTGGCAAAATAATGCGCTGGTTGGGTGGGATACCTGTCAATCGAGATCGAACAGGAAACCTCGTGCAAAGTACCATAGAAGCATTTCATCAACACAAGCAATTGACCGTGATCGTCCCACCGGAAGGAACACGCGGTACAGTCACTCATTGGAAGACTGGTTTCTATTACATTGCGCAAGGCGCCGGCGTGCCAATTGCGCTAGGTTTTTTGGATTTTAAGCGTAAAGTTGGCGGCGTCGGCATGCTCTTTTATCCTACAGGCGATATTGCAAAAGACATGCAGGCGATCCAAGAATTTTACGCAGGAATTATCGGTAAAAATTCAAAACAATTTGATTCTGAAACGATAAAAACGAAATAAAGTTTAATGCCGTCATGCGAATATTGCTTCTGATGTTCTGCTCGTTTTTTGTATTTTCCGTTTAATAAATACTTGAGCATGCCCACCAGAGAAGAGTGTAAAAGATCTTTAGTGTTTGTTGCGAGTGACGTTTTTTACAAGTGGTTTCCAATGTCAAAAGATAAGCCAAAACAAAATTTACTATCGTCCAAACTTGATTTTGAAGAAGTGGATGAGTTTTTTACAAGTTCACCGGCCGTCACATCAGCAGATCCTTTATCTGGTCTGGTCTTTGATTCTCAGCAAACTCAGGCACGAAAATCACAAGTGCCTACCTCGCAAGTGGATACATCCGTTATGCCAATTAACCCTATTGGCACAGGGAAAAAAACTATCGATCCACCTCGTATGCCTATGCTCAATCCTCGCTTAGTTACTGGTAAGCAAGATCGATTTACGCTCTATGCGGTGATCATCGTTCTTTTGAGTTTGAGTATAGTTGCTTTGATCATCTACTTTTCACAGACAGACAAACGTAATTCTGCAGGCTTAAGTTACCTTTTGCTCCCCGAAAGTATCGTGAGTGTGGATGGTGTAGCGGCACGCGTGCAAGCGACAATTCAGGTTGATTTAGTAAATCAGGAGTGGTTGTTCGAGAACAAGAAAATGTTGAGTGATAGTTTTAATAAGGAGATGGTTTCACAGGATTTGGAAAGTCTTCGAAGCCCAAATGGTATAGCCTCGGTGCAATTGCAATTGAAAGAACTTCTTAACCGTGATTTAAAAACCGATAAAGTCGAAGCCGTCTTATTTACTGAACTACTTGTTCAGGATCAGTTATAAACAGAGGGGACTTTGACGGGCGCGTTTTTTTCTTAAGCCGCTGTAGCCTATCGTTTTTTACAGGAGAGCGTGATGCTCTACGACATCGTCAGCAGGAAATGACATCACGAATCAGTATTGTCATCGCACGAAAAAGCGAGTTCTCGCAAATCTTAAGTGACGCGTCGTAGAGCCTTCTCATCAACTCAATGCAAACAAAGCCGGCGTCAAAGTGATGTAACGTTGAGTGTTAATTGGGGCCTCTTATAAATTGATTCAACGTGCGGTCATTTCACGGCACTGCACTGTGTCATTTACAAATCATCGTGACTTAGTTTTTCCAATTCTTCCGCCGTATCTTCCAGTAATTGATCCATGGAGGCCTGATCCAAGTGCAGACTTGACCATGATAGCGCCGTCACTTCGACGGGCTGGCTATCGGGCGTGCTGGTGACTCCAAGCACATGCGCAATACCGTCGGCCATATGAATAATGGTCGCGAGAAAACCTAAACCTGGTTTTTCTGGTTCATGATGGCCTGCAATGGCATTTTTCATGACGTCAGAGAAATTCCATTCTGCGGCTAATGCTGCACCAACCACCGCATGGTCTATGCCTAAAACGTTGCGTTCAGCCTCTAACTGGCTAACATGATGTGCATTTTTATAGTCGATGGCGATGGCATACTGTTGCGGAAATTGCGTTACCAAAACCAAGCTACCGAGGTCGTGTAGCAGCCCCGCCGTAAATGCAATATCACAATTGAAATTGAGCCGTTTAGCGATTAATTTTGCGGCGATCCCCACTGCATTGGAGTGACGCCAGAAGTCTTTATGATTGAAACCCCTGCAGTTGTTTTCAGGAAAACAACCAACCAACGCTGCCATGGTGATGATTTTTTTGACGTTAGACAGGCCCATCAACGAGATAGCCTGTTGAATCGTCGTCACTTTGATCATGGTTGAGTAATACGCCGAGTTGGCATAACGCAAGGTCGTTGCTGTCAAGGCGAGATCGTTGCTCACTTTTTGCGTTAATCGATGCGTATCGAGGTCATCGTTGTCGATCTCATTGAGAAGCTCCATAACGATGGCAGGCAATGTCGGTAAATTTTTGACGTTTTCAGTTATCTGATTGAGCGAAATGGAATTCATCTGCGACCCTCCGGTACGGGAATTGTTATTTAATTTGTCTTATTATAAGGAGCTTGCCCGAAATTCTTGAGGAGGGGAGAATTTTTTTCAAAAAATGTGGTGTTTTTTTGCATAGCAAAATGAATAGCGAGAGCGAGAGAATAGTTGATGCGTCTTTGACGCAAATCGCTTCGCCGCCAACGGAAATTTTGGCTCAGTTGAGTTGCTGCAGTTTGGCTCAGTGCTGCTATTTTGAATCCAGGCGTTTTTCACTAATGCTTGCTTTGGCTCTTTCTAGCATATCAATGGCCGCAGGACCGCGCAGCAAGGTGACAGCGACTGCGAGTGCATCGATGTAGGTGAGATGCGCCAGACGAGAGGTCATTGGCGTATAGATATCTGGATCTTCTTCAACGTCCACGCTGATGTGCACATCGGCTAGCTCTGCTAATGGGCCACCGCTGGCGCATAGCACAAGAATTTTTGCTCCGGCATTTTTAGCCAGTTGAACACTGCGAATCAGGTCGTGCGTGCGGCCTGTGCGCGAGAAGGCGACAACCAGACAATCGCTGTTGAGTAATGAGGCCGATTGTGCCTGCAAGTGGCCATCACAAAATACCGTTGTCGGGATGCCGAAACGGAAAAATTTGAGTTGCGCATCAACTGCCAGCGCGCCCGAATAACCAAGGCCGTAGCACTCTATGCGTCTTGCGCGTGCGAGTAAATTGACTGCTGCTTCGAAGTTGGCCGGGTTAGCCGAATTACGTGCTTCCATCAATGCGGCGATGGTGCGATCAAAGACTTTTGGCAATACATCGCGCACATGGTCTGCCTGATTGACATCGAGATGCAGGTAGGGGATGCCGGTGGCCAGACTTTTGGCGAAGGCCATTTTAAATGTCTTGAAACCATCGAAGCCCATCGATTGCGAAAAGCGTGCAACGGTAGGTTCGCTGACATCACAGGACTGTGCCAGGACGCGGATCGACATCTCTAACGCATCGTGCGGCTTGTGCAAAAGAAATTCTGCCACCTGACGTTCCGCGCGGCTCAACGCAGTACTGGCAATGCGTATGCGCGCCAGCAATCCCTTCTCAGACGGAGTAGTTTTAGGCGTATTGATGACAGAAAAAGTATTGACCATAGTTCAGTTTGTATACCTAGTTGGGGAGCGTGATGCAGCTAACATTTAACGTCAATTATTAAGGGCACCAAAAGACTTCTATGTTACAGCGTGCGTCACGCAATAGTGCCGTAATCGGCAAGTTACTTGCCGTTGCGTTTTCCAGTACCTGGCGTTTTTCGGCGCCGGTAATAACCAGCCAGATTTTTTCTGTTTGTAATAAGCGCGGCAGCGATAGTGAAATGCGACTCTGACGTGTTTGCGGATTGAGCGCCGCCAGGCAGTTTAGATCGTCATGCTGCGTAGGTGCACCAGGAAAAAGTGAGGCAATGTGCCCATCAGCACCCATGCCTAGCAAGACTGCACTGAAGGCTGTTGGCAGTCGTTGCATGAGCCGTTCACTAATCGCTTCCACCGCCACTTCTGGCGTACGCGCCGCATTTTTCAAAGACACTAATTGCCACTGTTTGCCGTACGACAGTGCTAGGCATTGTTTGAACAGGCCTTCGTTACTTTGCGCGTCGCTATCGTCAACCCAACGCTCATCGGTAGCAATGAGTGTGATGCCTCTTCTGTCGCTACCGCCAAGCATTTGGTCAAGTTTGCGATAGATAGGTGCAGGCGTAGAGCCACCTGCAAGGGCAAAACAGGCTGGAAGGTGCGCCAGTGTTGCGGTATCTATTGTCGTTATCCATTCTTTTACCAGTGCGTCGCTCAGTTCGGCAAAATGGTTGAAGCTATTGATGTGCAGCGTAGCCATGGTCACTTAGCCTTCCACATATTCTTCGCCCCAGGCGGCGCCGTGCTGCGCTAATAAATAACTCGATGCAGCAGGGCCCCAACTGCCGGCGATATAGGATTTAAGTCCTTCGCTGTCATTGTTCCAGGCGTTCATGATCGGGTCTACCCACTCCCAGGCGGCACTTAATTCATCGTCACGGACAAACAAGGTCAGGTCGCCATGCAGGGCGTCTAACAGCAAACGTTCGTAGGACTCAACGCGGCGTGAGTTGGACGCCTCGGCGAAATCGAGATTGAGTGCCACGTCTGACAGTCGTATCCCTTCGCCGGGCTCTTTGGCCTTCATGAACAGTTGCACGCTTTCTTCTGGTTGCAGAGAAATCACCAGGCGGTTGGAGCGCAAAGGGCCTTGTGATTTACCAAAAATAGAATACGGAATTGGTTTGAAATTAATCGTGATCTCGGCACTACGGCTCGCCATACGTTTGCCGGTACGCAGATAGAAAGGCACTCCTGCCCAGCGCCAGTTATTGATCTCGGCACGAATCGCGACAAAAGTTTCGGTGCGCGAAGAGGTGGGTACACCAGGTTCTGTTTGATAGCCGATAACGGGTTTGCCGTCTACTGCACCAGCGCGGTATTGGCCGCGTACGGTTTTTTTGCTGACTTCTTCGGGTGTGAATTTGTGCAGGGCACGCAAAACTTTTACTTTTTCATCGCGAATCGCATCAGGATTGGCATTGACCGGGGGCTCCATCGCGACGATGGAGACCAGTTGCAGCAAATGGTTTTGCACCATGTCGCGCAATGCACCTGTGTGGTCATAAAAATCGCCGCGGGTTTCTACCCCGACTTGTTCAGCGATGGAAATATGTACATCCTGTATCCATTTGCGATTCCATAAAGGCTCCAGAAACAGATTGGCAAAACGCAGCGCCAACAGATTTTGCACCATCTCTTTGCCAAGATAATGGTCAATGCGATAGATCTGATTTTCTCTCAGATAGTTGCGTAAGGAATGATTGATGTCCTTGGCGGATTGGGCATCGCGACCCAATGGTTTTTCTACTACAACGCGGGCATTGCCTTCGACTAGCCCGTGCTTTGAGAGTTGCTCAACGACAGGGATGAAGATGTCCGGACCTGTGGCTAGGTAGAACAAGGTGGCATTGGTGTCTGACGTATGCAAGCGCTGTTTGAGCGCATCAAAATCATCCGGTACTCGAGCATCAATTTTGGAATAGTAGGTGAGGGCGAGAAACGCAGCCACTTTTTCGAGGTCAGCTTCGCCGTCCTTGCTGCCATAGGTTTCTATGCTGACAGCAACACGTTTGCGGAATTCTTCATCAGTAAGCACTTCACGCGCCGCGCCGATAAAACTAAAACTGGCGTCGAGCCGACCGTTGATAAATGCACTATAAAGTGCAGGAATGATTTTGCGTTTGGCAAGATCGCCTGTGCCGCCAAACAATACAAATGTGCTCATGCCGACTCCGGTCTATTTAGTTTTAGAAAATTGTGTCTGAATTATGCCAGATTTCTATCAGAAATGTAGTTTCATTACGATAAATTTGTAATTTTTATGCCTTAAATCAAGCTAAAGTCGAAAAAATGAAAGTTTGTTACAGAAAAATCGTATTTTATGCTATCTTTCATCATCTGAATAAAGTTAAAAGTGATCCCTATGACGACATCCGAAAAAATCGCGATCAATCCTGTGGTTGAGCGCGTCACCCTTCGTATTATTGAGCGTAGCAAAACCCTGCGCGCCGACTATCTGGCGCGGCTTGAGCAAATGCGTAATCGCGGTCCGCGCCGAGCCAGTCTCTCTTGCGCAAACCAGGCGCACGCTAACGCCGCTGCCGACGCCAAATCAAAAATATGGCTCAATCAAGCGCAAAAATCCAACATCGGTATCGTCACTTCATATAACGATATGCTGTCGGCGCATCAGCCTTACGCTCCTTACCCGGATCAAATTAAAGCCGCAGCATTGCGGTTTAATGCGACTGCGCAAGTGGCGGGCGGCGTGCCGGCGATGTGTGACGGTGTGACGCAAGGGCGCCCGGGCATGGAGCTGTCTTTGTTCTCGCGTGACGTAATTGCGCAGGCAACGGCAATCGCGCTATCGCACGATGCTTTCGATGCCACTTTGTGTCTGGGTATCTGCGACAAGATCGTTCCCGGCCTGTTAATTGGTGCGCTCGCTTTCGGTCATTTGCCGACGATTTTTATACCGGCCGGGCCGATGGGTTCTGGCTTGCCGAATAAAGAAAAAGCTGCCGTGCGTGAGCGGTATGCGCAAGGCAAGGCAACTAAAGAAGAATTGCTGGCGGCAGAGAGCGCCGCCTACCATAGTGCCGGCACATGCACTTTTTACGGCACGGCAAACAGTAATCAAATGCTGCTCGAAGCTATGGGCTTACATATGCCGGGTGCTGCCTTTATTCATCCGTCTGACCCTCTGCGCGCAGCCTTGACTGACGCCGCTGTAGAGCGCGTCTTGCAATTAACCGAGCAGAGCGGCAATTACCGCCCGATTGGTCACGTCGTTGATGAGAAATGTATCGTCAATGCGGTGATCGCGTTGTTGGCCACGGGCGGATCGACTAACCATACGATGCACTGGGTTGCGGTAGCACGCGCCGCCGGTATTCTGATCGACTGGCAAGACTTTGATGAGCTGTCATCGGCAATCCCCTTGTTGACGCGCATATATCCAAATGGTACAGCCGACGTCAATGCATTTGAAGATGCCGGCGGCCCTACTTTTGTCATACGCGAATTGTTGTCCGCTGGCCTGATGCATGCCGATGTCATGGCGGTGTTCGGTAATGATGGTCTCAATTCACATGCAGCTCGCCCAGTGTTAAACGAGGGTAAAGTCAGTTGGAAGCCATTGCCGGCAGCATCGACCGATACCAGCGTGGTACGCAATGTAACTGAACCGTTTGCGCCTACCGGCGGTTTGCGCCTGTTGCAAGGCAATCTAGGTCGTGCCATTGTCAAGGCGTCAGCCGTTCCGGAAGATGCATGGATAGTACGCGCACCAGCCAAGGTCTTTGATTCGCAAGAGTCGCTGGTGAGCGCCTATAAAGCAGGGCAGTTGAATATGGATTTCGTCGCCGTGGTGATTTTCCAGGGGCCACAAGCCAATGGTATGCCAGAGCTGCATCATTTCACACCGGTACTCGGTAGTTTGATGTCGGCGGGCTACAAGGTGGCACTGGTGACGGACGGCCGCATGTCCGGTGCTTCCGGCAAAGTGCCGGCGGCGCTGCATGTCAGCCCGGAAGTTGCGCAAGGTGGCCATCTCGGTAAGGTGCAAGATGGCGACATCATCGAATTGAATGTGCACACAGGTGAGTTACGTGCTTTGGTGTCGGAAGATGTTTGGATGACGCGTCCTTCCCGTCAGATGTCGGAAGACGCTTCGCATGGTTATGGCCGCGATTTATTTGTTGCACAGCGCCGTGTCGTGACCGCCCCTGAAAAGGGTGCGTCGACACTTTTCATCGATTGAGTTGAATTCAAAATAGTAAGTAGTGATTTTACGTAAAAATAATCCGCAAATAATCCGTTTGTCAATTGAGACCACCATGACCCATACCAAGCAAAGCATCATCGCCCAACTCGCCCAAATCCGCGTGTTGCCTATTCTGGTGACTGACGATGTTGATCAGGCTATCCGTTGCGTCACGACGCTGGCGGAAAACGGTTTGCCTGCGATAGAAATCACGCTACGTACGCCAAACGCGATGACGGTATTGCGTGAAGTGGTCAAGGCTTGCCCAACGGTAACGGTCGGTGCCGGAACAATTCTGACGCCAGCGCAACTTGATGCCGTAAGAGAAACTGGTGCCGCTTTCGGTATTAGCCCTGGCATTACTCCTGTGCTGGCAAAAGCGGCTGCCGAATCTGGTTTGCCGTATTTTCCTGGTGTGGGTGGTCCGAGTGATTTGATGCTGGCGTTGGAGCATGGCTTTAATGTGGTCAAGTTATTTCCATCTGATATCGTCGGTAGCCTCAAGATGGCAAAGGCCTTAGGCGGGCCATTTCCTGATGTACGTTTTTGTTTGACGGGCGGCGTCACGGTGGAATCGACCCCGCAGTTGTTGCAGCAGTCAAATATTTTGTGCGTCGGCGGCTCATGGATGTGTCCGGCAGCGCTGATTGCTGCCAATGATTGGCAAGCAGTTGCCTTGCTGGCCGCACAAGCCGCAGCTTCCGGGAAGTGATCCGGTTTAGTGTACTGGGGGTGAGTATAGTAGTTTATCTGTTAAAAACGCAATGGCAGTAAGCGCATTCGGCATACATCTACTTATACTCCCTCATTTATACTCATTTTCGTTTGCTCATCCTAGTCATTTTATCTACTCGTAATCACGATCATGGCAATTTCTGTTTCCCGTACTCCAATGTGGTGCCTGTTGCAGCAACGTGCCAACAACATGCCCAGTCTGAAGGAATTATTTCAGTCTGATCCGCAACGTTTTACGCATTTCTCTGCGTCAGCTTGCGGTATGTTGCTCGACTATTCCAAGCAAAGAATGGACACCACTGCCAAACTCAATCTGCTGGCACTGGCCAGGCAGCAAGAGGTAGAGTCACGCCGTGATGCCATGTTGCGTGGCGAGGCCATCAATCACACTGAAAATCGTGCGGTATTGCACACGGTATTGCGCTTGCCAAAAGGTGAAGCGTTTAATCTCAATGGCGAAAATATCGCCGCAGATGTACATCGCGTGCTGGCGCAAATGCGCAGCTTTAGTGACGCAGTTAGAGAAGGGCGCTGGCTAGGATTCACCGGCAAAGCGATCCGTACCATTGTCAATATCGGTATCGGTGGCTCTGATCTCGGGCCGCAGATGGCGTGTATCGCCTTAGCGCCTTGGTCGCAAAAAAATCTGTCCTTGCATTTTGTGTCCAATGTTGATGGGCGACATGTTGCTGATGCACTCGCTAATGCGGATCCTGAAACGACCTTGTTTGTCGTCGCCTCTAAAACCTTTGTGACGATGGAAACCCTGACCAACGCCAGAACCGCACGCGACTGGATGCTGAGTCACGGTTGCCCTGAAGAGCAGATCAAGCAGCACTTTGTCGCGCTCAGCACCAATGTAGAAGCTGCTGCCGAATTTGGTATCGCGGCGGAAAACGTCTTCCCGTTCTGGAACTGGGCGGGCGGCCGTTACTCGATGTGGAGCGCGATTGGTCTGTCGATTGCTCTGTATGTGGGCGCTGACCGCTTTGAAGAAATGCTGGCCGGTGCGCATGAGATGGATCTGCATTTTGCCCAGGCGCCGCTGGAAGAAAACCTGCCGGTATTGATGGCCCTGATAGGCGTCTGGAATATTAATTTCATGGGTTTGCAAGCCTTGTCGATCGCGCCTTACCACCAGCGCATGACGCGCTTGCCGGCCTACTTGCAGCAGCTGGAAATGGAAAGTAACGGCAAGTCGGTGACGCGTGAAGGCCAGCGCGTTGATTACACAACCTCGCCGATCTTGTTTGGCGAAGCCGGCACCAATGGCCAGCATGCTTACTTCCAGTTATTGCATCAGGGCGCGACGATTATCCCTACCGATTTTATCGTGGTGGCGGAAGATGATGCTGGTCTGCCTGGGCATAATAAGGCCTTGCTGGCGAACTGTTTTGCCCAATCCAAGGCGATGGCCTTGGGCAAAAGCATGCAG
This sequence comes from Undibacterium sp., assembly GCA_014376575.1. The sequence goes on along the minus strand of JACMRF010000106.1, from coordinate 13,894 downwards.
GAAGTCAGGACGGAACTCGGTGATTTGCCCGAAAAAATGTTGGCCCCGCGCGTATTTGAAGGCAATCGCCCAACCTCGACTTTGCTGCTCGATTCTCTGACACCACGCTCCTTGGGCGCGCTGATCGCCCTGTATGAGCACAAGGTATTTGTGCAGTCAGTGATCTGGGAAATCAATGCTTTTGATCAGTGGGGCGTCGAGCTGGGTAAATCACTGGCGCAGCAATTGATCAGCCTCGATCCAGACGCCGTGAAAGAAGAATACGACAGTTCTACCCGTGGTTTGTTGCAGGCGATTCGTCGGCGCAATAAGGGTGCTATCCATAAGTCAAGCTGATTCAGCCTGACGCCCTGGCAAGCTCAGACCGGTCATTTTAGAAATGCAAAAAAGCTGTCCACGAAAGACACGATTTTTGTGCCTTTCGTGCCTTTCGTGGACGAAAATTTTACACAACGATCTTGCGAACAAATCTCCCGTATGAATACTCATCTCTATACCAAAGTCGATCTTGCCGAAGACGATAAAGACCTCAGCCTGCGCGAAGATATTCGCCACCTGGGCCGCATACTGGGTGACACCGTGCGCAACCAGCATGGCGATCAGATTTTTGAATTGATCGAGCGCGTGCGCCAAAATTCGATCCGTTTTCGTCGCGATGCAGATCAGGCCGCACGCGCCGAACTAGAATCAACGCTTGATACCTTGACCAATGACCAGACTACACAGGTAATACGCGCATTCAGCTATTTTTCGCATCTGGTCAATCTGGCGGAAGATCAGCACCATGTGCGCCGCACCCGCGCGCATTTAATCGCTGGTTCCGCACCACGTCGCGGCAGTCTGGCGCACACCATCGAAGAGCTCTATAGCACAGGCCATAGCACGCAACAATTGCTAGATTTTTTTCAGACCGCTGAAGTCAGCCCGGTACTCACTGCGCATCCGACAGAAGTGCAGCGCAAGAGTATTTTGAATTGCCAGATGGTGATCACCCGTTTGCTCGACGAGCGTGATCGCATGCAATTGACACCAGAAGAAACCGCCGCCAACGAAGAGGCGATGCAGCGTGCCGTGCTGACCTTGTGGCAGACCCGCATGCTACGGATGTCGAAATTGTCTGTGCTCGATGAAGTTGAAAATGGCCTGAGTTTTTACGATTACACCTTCTTGCGTGAATTGCCTCACTTGTATGCCGGACTGGAAGATTTATTGTCGAGTAAAGACGCCAGTTTGAAACAAATAGAATTGCCAAGTTTCATGAAAATGGGTAGCTGGATCGGTGGCGATCGCGACGGTAATCCCTTCGTCACAGCCAGCGTGCTGGAAAAAACCCTAGCGATGCAAGCCACGCGCGCCTTCAAATTTTATCTCGATGAATTGCATACCTTGGGTTCGCAATTGTCGATGGCGACTTTGCTGGTGAATGTCTCTGCCGATTTGCAAGCTTTGGCAGAGCGTTCGCCTGATCATTCGCCACATCGTGCCGATGAACCTTACCGTCTGGCAGTGAGCGGCATCTACGCGCGCCTGGCCAGTACGTACAAACAATTGCTCGGGCTCGACCCTATTATTCACGCCAGTGGCGATGCTAAGGCGTATGCCAGCGCTGAAGAATTGGTCGCTGATCTCGATGTTATTCATCAGTCGTTATTTAACAATGGCTCTGCCGCCTTGACACGCGGTCGCTTGCGTCATCTGCGTCGCGCGGTACGCGTATTTGGTTTCTATCTAGCACCAGTTGATCTGCGCCAAAATTCCGATGTGCATGAACGTGTGGTTGCCGAGTTATTGCAGGCAGCAAATCCAGCCGTGCATTATTTGGCGCTGAACGAAGAACAGCGCATCGCTATTTTGGTCGAAGAAATTAGCTCCTCGCGTCCTTTGGCTTCGCCTTATTTAACGTATTCGGAAGAAACGCAATCTGAACTGGCAATCTATCGCGGTGCCTGCACCGCGCAACAAAGATACGGCAAAGGCGCTGTGCCCAACTGCATCATCTCCAAAGCCGATGGCGTATCAGATATGCTGGAATTGGCTTTGCTGCTCAAAGAATCAGGCTTGTTGCATCCGACCGAAGGCCGCCTCGATGTCAATATCATTCCCTTGTTTGAAACCATCGGCGATTTGCAAGTCAGTGCGCCGGTGATGGACAGGCTGTTCGGCATTCCCGCCTACGCGCGTTTGCTGGCTAGCCGCGGCAATGCGCAGGAAGTGATGCTGGGGTATTCCGACAGTAACAAGGATGGCGGCTTCCTCACCTCTGGCTGGGAACTGTACAAAGCTGAACTGGATCTGGTCAAAGTGTTCGCGAATCATCAAATCCGCTTGCGCCTGTTTCATGGTCGCGGCGGCTCGGTCGGTCGCGGTGGTGGACCTAGCTTTCAGGCCATTCTGGCGCAACCCGCTGGCGCTGTTCAAGGGCAAATCCGGCTTACCGAGCAAGGTGAAGTCATCACGGCCAAATACGGTAATCCTGAAGTCGGCCGGCGTAATCTGGAAGTCCTGGCCGCGGCTACCATGGAAGCGAGTTTGCTGGCGCATACCGAAGCGGCACCGCGTGCCGAATTTTTAACGGCGATGGAAGAATTATCTGATCACGCGTTCCGCGCTTACCGTCATCTAGTGTACGAAACTGAAGGCTTTGAGCAATATTTCTGGGAATCGACAGTGATTTCAGAAATCGCAGGCCTGAACATCGGCAGCCGTCCCGCCTCGCGTAAAAAATCGACAGCAATTGAAGATTTAAGGGCGATTCCCTGGGTATTTAGCTGGTCGCAATGCCGCCTTATGTTGCCTGGCTGGTTCGGTTTTGGTTCAGCGGTACAAAGTTATCTGAAAGCGCATCCGGACAATGGCTTGCAAATTTTGCAGGCGATGTTCAAGGATTGGTCGTTTTTCTCTACCGTTTTATCCAATATGGAAATGGTCCTGGCCAAGAGCGATATCGGAATCGCCAGTCGCTATGCCCAATTGGTCAAAGATGAGGCGCTACGCAATAGTATTTTCCCGCGACTCAAGGCCGAACACGAAGCGACCATTGAAGTATTGAAAGTGATTTCAGGCCAAGATGAATTGCTGGCCGCCAATCCTTTGCTGAAACGATCCATCGTTAACCGTTTTCCTTATCTGTCGCCTTTAAATCATGTTCAGGTAGAATTGCTTGAACGTTATCGGCAAGGCGATCAGGATGAAAGAGTGCGACGCGGCATACATTTGTCGATCAATGGTATTGCAGCGGGCTTACGCAATAGTGGCTAATTGAAAAAATATACTGAGTGGAGTATTGCTATTTCACGCAATGTTGACGGGGGCTATAATGATTTTTTTTCGTTATACTCCCCTCAATTTTGTTTATGGTAAAAATGATGCTACCTCAATTGTTAGGCGTGGTTGGTTGGTCCGGTAGTGGCAAAACTACCTTGCTGGAATATTTGCTCGGCCAATTGTCGGCACAGGGCAAGACAATCAATGTAGTCAAACATAGCCATCACGACATTATTCTTGAGCCTGCCCATAAAGACAGCGCACGCTTGCGTAAGGCAGGTGCAGCGGAAGTGTTGTTGTCATCGCCTTATCGTTTTGCCTTGGTGCATGAATTACGCGAAGTGGCCGAGCCTACTTTGCCGGAACTATTATTGCGCTTGGCGCCGGCTGACCTGACTTTAGTCGAAGGCTATAAGTGGGAATCAATCGCCAAGCTCGAAGTCCACCGACCGTCTATTGGCAAGCCTGCAATTTATCTGGAAGACAAGCATATCGTCGCCGTTGCTTCTGATGCCGCTTCGCCAGGTGATTTGCCGCAAGGCTTGATTTGGCTGGATCTGAATAGCCCCGAAACTGTCTTGCAATGGCTCTTGGCGGCAATGGGAAAAAATTTATTTATGATCTATCCCTTAAAAGCCTAAAGAAGCCAGTACTAACTGCCGTTACTACCAATATACGAGATAAGGGGAATTATCATGGATGTGACAGGTATTGCAAATGTTGCAACAACGTTGGCCGATGTGGGTACTAGTCAAGCGGTAAGTATCGCTGTGTTAAAAAAAGCGATTAATATCAGTGCTGAGAGCGCTACCGCATTGATTGAGGCAATTCCGGACAATAAATCGATACAGAATCTACCTGCAAATTTGGGTCGAAATATAAATACTACGGCCTAAAATTAAATAGTGTTACCAATGACAGCGTCACGATTGTGGCGCTGTTTTGTTTTGTGCCGACAACATGGAATTGTTCAGGTTCTTCATAATTCAACTTTTAATAATTCAACTTTTAATAATTTAACTTTTAATACATCGGCAAAAGGAAATGGTATGACGCAAATCGTTTGGGGTTGGTCGGAAAGACTTTGTTCGAATTACGCACCCATGGATGAAACACATCAGGAGTTCGTTACCTTGTGCGCAGCATTATCAGAAGATCAACCTGATACTTTCCTTGCTCGGCTTGATGTATTGATTACTCATTCGATCGCCCATTTTGAGCAAGAGAATCAATGGATGGTGGAGGCCGGATTTCCTCCGGCTGCATGCCATAAAAGAGAACATGACTCGGTGCTGGAAGTAATGACTGAAGTACGACGGCGCGTTGAGCTGGGCGAAGCAGATTTGGGGCAACGCTTAGCTGAAGAAATGCCTCTGTGGTTTGAACATCATGTCGATACGATGGATAACGTCCTCGCACAATTTATGATCAAAGAGGCGATATCAGCAGCCCCAGTAATTGAATCAATGGAAATTTAAGCAGTTTGAACTTTAATTGATACATAGCCAAGAGTAACTACCTGACCAGCGCGTATTTTTGCCGTCTTGCGTAGTTCCTGCTTGCCGTCAACCTTAACTGTGCCGCCAGCAACAATAACTTTGCCTGCGCCACCGCTGTCACATAATCCGACCAGTTTCAATAATTGATTAACTTCCACATACTCTCCATCGAGCGTAAATGATAATTTTTGCATAAAAATCCAATGCTATTCTTTAAATTTAACAGGACACGAGTATACATTAACCGAGATACACATAGATTTTCGATGACTTGATTGGAAATATATCGCTCACCTTGCTTCAGGAGAATTTGGAAAGTAAAAAGAGAAGAAAAAAATCAAAAAAAAGTGTAAGGTACTTTCACATCGATCGACTATTTGTTGTAGTTTGAATGATTGGCCCGTTTAGGTTAGGTTTTTTTATATTATTAAGGAGATGGACATGAGTAATAAAGCATTGGTTGCAGTAGCGTTGGCTGGTTTGTTGGGTTCCTCTATGGCGATGGCAGCTGATCCTGTCAAAAATGAAAAATGTTTTGGCGTTGCCAAGGCGGGTCAAAATGATTGCGCAACCAAAAACGGTACACATTCATGCGCTGGCCAAGGGAAAAAAGATATGGATCCTAATGAATGGAAAAAAGTACCAGCAGGCACTTGTGAAAAAATGGGCGGAAAAACGGAAGCCCCTAAAGCATAATTTTGAGACTACGTGGATAACTCTATTTCTACGCCTCAGCTACGCCAACCCGCATTAAGCCTGTATGGCAACGGTGTGGGTTTGCGTAGCCAGCACTACCAAGATTTTTTGAATGCACCAGCCAAGATCGATTGGTTGGAAGTTCATTCGGAAAATTATTTTGGTGATGGCGGTTACGACCTACATGTTCTGCTTCAATTGCGTCGTGATTATCCTTTGAGCTTGCACGGTGTTGGTCTTGGTCTTGGTTCCGCCCAAGGATTTTCACTTTCGCATATAGAAAAATTAAAACGATTAATCGAGCGTGTTGAACCCTCTTTAGTCTCTGAACATTTGTGCTGGGGAAGCGTTGTGGGGCGACATATGAATGATTTGTTACCTCTGCCTTTGACCCAGGAAGCCTTTAATCTTGTTAGTGACCGTATCGGGCAATTACAAGATGCGTTAAAACGTCCTGTATTGATAGAAAATGTCTCGACCTATTTGCGGTTTGCTGATGATGCCATGTCAGAGGCAGAATTTTTAGTTGAACTGGTCAAGCATACCGGCTGCGGTATTTTGTTAGATGTGAATAATCTCTTCGTCAATCAATGCAATCATGGCGAAAATGCCAGCGCAGCGCTGCAATGCTTTGCTCAACTTCCTAAAGCCAGCATTGGAGAGATTCATCTTGCTGGGCATTTGGTTGCCCCCGATTGCGTCATCGATCATCATGGTAGTCGTGTTGATCAACAAGTGTGGTCGCTATATCAAGATGCCTGTCTTTTATTAGGTACTGAAATTCCTACATTAATCGAATGGGACACTAATATTCCTGCGCTTGATGTCTTGCTGGACGAGGCAGTCGTGGTGGAGCAGATCCGCAACGTGGCAAGGAATAAAATTGGGCATTAGCGGTCTTTCACTGGAAACGATTCAACAACGCTTCGTCGATTCGCTGTTGAATGTCGATCTTGCGGAGCAAGCATTGCCGCTATTCGCTGATCCTGCATCGCGGCTAAAAGCTCGCCTAGCGTTTTATCGCGGAAATTTAACCTCTATTTGGCATGGTGCGTTAGAAAACGCTTATCCGGTTTTACTTCAGTTAGTCGGCACCGAGTTTTTCGAGCAAATGGCACGTGCCTACGGGCATGCTTTTCCTTCGCAGTTAGGCGACCTCAATTATTTCGGTGCTAATTTACCAATTTTTTTGGTAGAAGCGCCAATGACGGCTGATTACCCTTATTTTGTTGATGTTGCAGCTTTGGAGTGGAAGGTGCATCGGGCCTATTATGCGACCGATGCCGACCTTCTGACGTTGCCGGCTTTGATCGCTGGTGCGGCAGAGGATATACAAAGTGTCAGGTTAAATTGGCATCCTGCTTCGCAGTTACATGAGTCGAATAACGCCAGCGTTGCAGTTTGGTTGGCGCATCAAGCTACTTATAACGATCAAATTCAGTTTGATTTGACATCCGCTAGCTATGCACTCATCACTCGCAATGAGTGGCGGGCTTCAGTAATTCCTTTGAGTAAGGCTTCATTTCTCGCCTTATCTGCGCTTTCACAGCAAAAAACTTTAGGTGATGCATTAGCTTTAGCAATAGATTTTGATGCACAATTTGAAATTTCCAGTGAGCTCAGCACTTGGTTTTCTGCCGGTGCTTTCTCCGGATATGAAATTTGTAAGGAGTGATGCCTTGGTTCGACACAAGATAGTCAAAACGGATATAGGAACAGATAATGAATAATTTTTTACGACTGCATAATTTTAGTACCCGTTTTGATTATCAGTTAACGATTTGGGGAGTCGCATTAATAGGGCTGATTTTACGTATTTTCGTTGCAATGCAATTCTTGAAAGCGGGAGTTCTGAAAGTGAAAGATTGGGACAGCACACTATCCTTGTTCAGGGAAGAGTACACGGTTCCTTTACTTTCACCAGAGGTCGCGGCAGTATTGGGAGCCGGTGGCGAATTGATTTTTTCAGCATTACTATTACTAGGACTGTTTTCAAGGCCTGCGGCATTGGGTTTATTTCTGGTCAATATTATGGCAGTAATTTCTTATCCTAGATTGTGGACATTCGATTGCCCGGCAGCGATCAATGATCATTTTTATTGGGGTATGTTGTTGCTGGTGTTGATTGCTATTGGACCAGGAAAAATTTCCCTAGATCTATGGCTGAGAAATATTTTTGTCAAATTAAAGTGAATTCAATAACGTTGACGCTCGGTGATTGCGTCGACGCAATTCAAGGAAATAGAATGTTTGTTTATTTTTTTGCAAGATAAACTTCCTCAAAAATGAATCCGCCAATTATAAAATACGCACTTTTAGATTAGATTCGAGAGTGCGTTGTTTTTTTTAAGAGTATTTACTCTAAATTGTATTTATTTCTATTCACGGTATTTGTCAAATGACATACTATCTTTAAGGTTTAGAACGCTCGTTTCTTTTTATTGTTGCGAGATTGTTTGTAACTTACATAATATTTTTTAACAGGAGACAAGAATGCGTGAAATTAAATATTCGCTGGCTATACTAACTGCAGTCGCCGTTTTGGCAGGCTGCGGTGGTAGTACCGGTGGTGATCAAACCCTTAAAGCTAAATACGCCACCCAAGTCTCATTTGGCGATAGCTTGTCTGACGTAGGTAGTTATGCTGTCGGTACAGTGAAGGCGTTGAATGGTGGTAAATACAATATCAATGGCGATAATACGGGCGTTAATGCAACCTTGACTGGTAAGAACTGGACTGAGCTGATGGCAGCGCAATTTGGCTTGCCCGCTCCATGTGCTGCACAGACCGGTCTAGATGGTGTTGCTGCTCAAGGTTTTTCTGTGCCAGTTGTCAATCACGCTGGTTGCTTCGGCTATGCACAGGGTGGTGCTCGCGTTACCAATCCAGTTGGTCCTGGTAATAAATATACTGGATCTGCGTTAGGCCAACTGACAGTACCTGTTGTTACACAAATTCAAAATCATCTTGCTGTCGTTGGCGGTAAGTTTAAAGGTGATGAAATCGTATTCGTTATGGCTGGCGGCAATGATATATTCGCGCAAGTCGGTGGTTTGACTGCTGGCGCAACTGCGGCAGGTCAAGCGGCGGGTGCGGCGGCGGGTGCACAAAAATTTGCTAGTACTTTGATTGGCCTGCTTGCCGCTGGTGCGACTAACCCGGCGACCGCAGCGCAAGCCATTGGTTTGGCAATGGCAACCGAATCAGCTCGCGCAGGTCATACTGACGCAACCGTAGTCGGCGCTGCAGTGGGCGCGGCGGCTGTGCAGCCTGGTAATTCTGCGGTTGCTTCACCTGCAGTATATGGACCAATGGTTGCTACTGCAACATCGGCTGCGACTACTGCCGGCAATGCCGCGGGTGCTCAAGCGGGTGCAGATTATGTGACTGCCAATGCGCCTAAAGCAGTAATCGCGATGGGAATAGCCGGTGCCGAACTAGTCGCCCTGGTAAAAACTCAACTGCTAGGTAAGGGTGCTACACATGTAGTGGTAAATAATATTCCTGACGTCGGAACGACACCGGATAGTTTATCTGCCAGCGCATCGCAAAGAGATTTGATCAATGCGATGGTAAAAGCTTTTAACGATCAATTGTCTTCAGGCCTTTCTGCTGAAACCAATGTGGTATTGGTTGATGTATTTTCTGTTAGTCACGACCAGGCAACAAATCCTGGACCGTATGGTTTGACTAATGTGACAACCAGAGCATGTGATTTGTCTCCTGCGAAAAATCCATTTGCAAGCTCACTTATTTGCAATGGATCAAACCTCATCAATGGCGATGTCAGTCATTACCAATTTGCGGATGGTGTTCATCCAACCCCTTATGGCTACTGGTTATTGGCACGCTACGTGTCTGAGCGCCTGGTCGTTAAAGGTTGGTTGTAATTTATAGGCTGTAAATAGCTTGTAAGATTCTCGCAACCCGGCTTTTCAGGCGTTCAAAAAAATGAAGTCGGGCTTGCCAACGCACGAAAATGGCGAGAGCCACAACAAAATGAATTAGGAGACACAATGAAAGTACGTTTAAATACCACCGTAAAAGTGCTGGCGCTGGCCGCCGCAATGATGGTAGCGTCTAGCGCATCTGCACAAAGTGCAGGGCAATGGACAGCCAAACTTGGGTTAAATCAATTAACACCGAAGGTAGAAAGCGGTGATTTATCTGCACCAGCATTACCACATACTAAGGCAGATGTTGGTAGCGATACGAAACCAGTTCTCATTTTTGCTTATGGTTTGACTGATAATATCTCAGTTGAAATTCCATTGGGATTGCCATATAAGCACACGCTGTATGGCGCAGGAGCAATCGAAGGGACAGGAAAATTAGGTACATCCAGCGTTTTGCCAGTGACAGGATTTGTTCAATATCGTTTTTTTGAACCAGCCGCAAAAATTCGTCCTTACCTTGGCTTGGGAGCGACTTACGCTTATTTTCATAAGGCAACAGGTTCTGGTCAATTGACTGCTTTGCTTAATCCTGGTGGACCAGCAGCAACGTTCAAGATGGAAAACAAAATGGGCGCTACGTTGCAAGCTGGTGTTTCCGTAGCTATCAATGAGAAATGGTTTGCTGACGTCGGTATGACGAAAACCTTTTTGAAAACTAAGGCAACATTTTCAACTGGTCAAACTCAGAATATTAAACTTGATCCTTTAGGCGTAAGTTTAAGTGTCGGCTATAAGTTTTAATAGTTGATTTAACAAAAAACCGCTGTTGTTACAGCGGTTTTTTTATTATAAAAATTATTGCTTTTAAATTAACTTCTTCAGACTGACACTCGGTTGCGACCAGTTTCCTTGGCGCGATACAGTGCAGCATCTGCCATAGCGATTACGCCAGCGCCGTCTTCGCCTTCTTTCAATGTTGCAAGACCAAATGATGCTGTTACGTGCGGCAAAGGTTTTTGCATGTCGGCAAAAACTCTGGTTTTTTGTAATCTACTACAAAGCCTTTCCGCAACAATTAAGCCCGATCCTTGATTCGTGTTTGGTAAAATAATAATCATTTCTTCTCCGCCGTAACGTGCTGCAAAGTCCGTAGGGCGCAAACCTGCATTCAACACTTTTGCTGCTGTTTGTAGCGCATCATCGCCTAGTACGTGACCATATTCATCATTAAATCGCTTGAAATGATCAAGATCTACCATGATGATGCTTAGTGGATTACGGGTTGCATGCGCTGTTTCTACCATGCTGGGTAATTGCGTATTGAGCCAGGCGCGGTTATGCAAGCCTGTCAGGCCGTCCACCATTGATAGCTGACGATAAAATTCGCCCACTTTTTGACGGCTTCTGATCTGCGCATTAGCCGCACGAATTCTAAAAGATAACAATTGCAGCAGATTCCTGGCAACACCATTCAATTCATCGATCAGTTTCCACATTGTTTCTGCTTCAATGACAAGAAGCTCGCTGTCGCACAGTGCTGAAATAGTCGCAGAATGAATTTCTTCATCCAATACCGAGATTTCTCCTACACATTCACCTGGAAGGTATTGTGTAGTGGCATTTTCTTGCAATGTATTTTCTGTGTTTGGTGTGGTGATCGCAAGTGCGCCTTTAAGAACCACAAAAAGACGAGCGCCAGCGCTATATGCGTCTAAAACAATTTGCCCGGACTCAGCTCTGACGACCGCGCAATCTTTAATGATATGGGCGATTTGAAGTCTATCCCGATCAGAAATGTTTCGAAATAAATGGATACTTTCAATTCTGTGATTGGCATCCCGAAAATTTGTCAATCGTTCTAAAATGTTTTTTTCTAGATACATGTTAAAAGTCAATTAAATTGATTCTATTTAATAAGCGCAGTTAAGCGGGTGTCATTAGCTAGGTAAGTAAATGTTTGCAAAAATTTATTCTTATGGAAGTACCTGGTTGATAGCCTCAAAACGCATTTCTGTCTCACGGAAAATTGCCAGATACTCGACCTCGCTTAATGCTAGCGTCTCCCAAGCATGCTGTGACAATATAGGCACCAAATCGTCCTCTGAAGCGCTCAGATCAAGCGCATGAATGATGGAATTTGCAACATGCACTATTGCTGCTATCGGATTTAAATCTTTGCTGTCCGGTTGATGGTGGCCACTAATGGCATCTTGAATTGCATCTGAAAACTTCCATTGCATGGCAAGAATTAAACCCACAGCCACATGATCAATTCCCATTACTGCTCGCTCCGCGTCTAAGAGGTAGCAATCCTGTTGTTTTCTATGTGCAATGACTCGTTCATATTCAATAGGGAAACGGGTCACCAAAACCAGTCTGCCAATGTCATGTAAAAGACCAGCGGTAAAGGCAAAATCATGTTTCATCTTTAGTGTGCGTGAAATTAATTCTGCGCATATTGCCGTGGCAATACTATGCCTCCAATATTCCTCAAAATTAAAATTTCGGCACCTAGATACGGGGAAACTATTGGTCAGTGTGGTCATCAGTATCAGTTTCTTGATATTCTTGACGCCAAGCAAAGCAACGGCTTGTTGCAAGGTAACCACCTTGGAATTTGCTCCGTAATAGGACGAATTGGCGAGTTTGATTGTTTTTGCAGTCAGCGACTGGTCCATCGCCACTTTTTCGCATATTAGATCTAAGCTAGTATTTTCATCATCAAGATTACTTAACATTTCTTGTGCAACCAATGGCAAAGTCGGCAAATCTTTAATTTCCCTAATCACATCTTCAAGCAGAATATTTTTATCCTGATTGCCGTATAAAAATGTGGTCATTGCGCGTCACCCGTACGATATTTTTGTAGGTATATTTGTAGGATACTGGTTGGTGAATCGTAAGGAATTTTTCTGAATAAAAGCTTCAGTCTATCTATTTTTTTTTGATGGTCAAGTGCATTATCCAGCGCATCGCCTGGGATCTCGTCGATCAAAATAGACAATTGATGAATCTCGTGATGAGCTAAAGATTTGAGCATTCCATTGGTGAGTGAGGTACCTGCCGGAAGCAATACATGACCAAGTTTGTCCAGCAAATCGTCAGCCACTACCATGCCTGCTGTTATTTTCTGTATTGATAAATAGTGATGTCGTTTATCCATGATAGATGTCCTGCAGAGGTTACATTGTAGTCAATTTCACTAGGTTCGCTTGATTTTGTTTCCATTGATCGAATACGTCCTACTATATACTACGACCAGTATATTTATGCCATGGGGTTGTAAATTTAAGCAGCCTAGTTTTTGCTAAGCCCATTTGTCTTTTGAATGCAAAATGAATACGATACAAAGCGTCATTAAATTCGTCCGCACTCGACCGCGATTGAGCATGACTTTTTTTCTTGGTGGTTCGGTGGCTTTATTATTGCCGGGTGATTTAAGTATGGTGACACGTGCGCTGTTTGGCTGGAATGTGGCGGTATGGTCATATCTCGCATTAGTCGTATGGCTAATGAGCGGAGCAAATCACGAAAGCGTAGAAAAAATTGCTGAGGACGAGGATGAAAGTGCCTTTGCCGTGCTCATTATTCTTTGCGTTTGCTGCACAGTCAGTCTGGCCGCGATTATTTATGAATTGGCAAACATGCACGGTTTATCAGCGAATGGTCGTTTTCTAAAATATTTATTTACCGGTGCTACTGTCTTTGCTTCGTGGTGTTTGTTGGGAATCGTTTTTACGTTTCATTACGCATTTCTTTTTTACAATTCGCCTCTGCTGCAGCGCGCACTTGGTTTTCCTGATGATGAAAAATCACCCAATTATTGGGATTTCTTATATTTTTCGTTCACTATCGCGGTGGCATTGCAAACTTCCGATATCGTCGTTATGTCGAGGCAAATGCGAAAAACGGTTGTTGCGCATTCGATTTTGAGTTTCTTTTTTAATGCTGCGATATTGGGTTTTTCGATCAATATCGCAGCCAGTTTGGTTGGGAATTAAATCAAGACGAGCATTAGTCGTGTCCGCGATGATGGTCACGATCATGCCATTCGTTGCGATCATGGTCTTCACGCCGATCATGGCGCCGTTCTTCGTAACGTCTATCGTCGTAGTGGCGTGAATCTTCGTATTGCCTCGATGCATACGATTCTCTCCAAGGGCGTCCATAGCTTCTCTCGACATAAACGTGTTCCGCATACGGACGTTCAGAGTGCAGGGAAACCGGTACGCCACCAAAGCGCAAATCAACGTTGAGATAAGAGGGGAGGCGTGAACTCACCTGCCAACCGCGGCCACTCGTCCAGAACCAATTATTGTTTGAAGGTGAAAAATACACCTGTTGTTGCGGGTAATAAACGTAGTTGTAATTGCGGTTGATATTCTGTTGATAAAACGGTGCAGGACGCCATTGCTGTGGTTGGTCGTAGTCTTGGGCAGCGCTTGTCAGACTCACTACTGAACAAAGAATGATGCTGCTCAAAATCAATTTCTTGATACGGTTGTTGGTCATTGAAGTAAGTGTCATGGTGCGCTCCT
>JACMRF010000105.1 GCA_014376575.1 Undibacterium sp. | reverse complement strand
GCCAGCGCGGCTTCGGTCTCATCTGACCATAAACCCAAATCTCCTGCGGTAATGCGTCCTTCAGGTTCAACTGCCGAGGCCTCGATGCATAACAGGCCGGCGCCAGACAAGGCCAGAGCACCAAGGTGAAACATATGCCAGTCGCTGGCCAGCCCATCAACCGAAGAGTACTGGCACATGGGGGCGATGGCGATGCGGTTTTTGAGTTTGAGTTGACCGAGGGAATAGGGTGAGAAGAGTGCGCTCATAGGGTATGTTTTAGTGTTACGTTGGTGACAGTGAAGAAGAAAGTAATTGTTGCGCTAAATGAAGCTTTGATTATTCGTTTCAGCCTATTATGCCAAATAAAAGTCAAATCAGTGCAAGCCCACCACGCAATGCCCATGCGGCTTGCAGGCCAGATGGGCTGGAAAGGCGCATGGGTATTGCGTGGTGGCGGTGTGCTTTTGTGGGGTGCGCCATGCGCACCATAGTTCAAACGAAGTATGTGTGGCATGATCGGTCGCCCGGTAGGGTGCGCACGGTGCAATCTACCAGACAGGCACGCTGCGCTTTTTGAGTTTGCTCATATTACCAACTTTGGAACTACGCATGGAAAACCACGAGTCCTCAATCCAGCCTTATAAATCTTCGGCTCTACCTTTTCTTCATAGAACAATTACGTGGCTCAGCGAAGCTTCATATGTAGTCTGGATACCTTTCTTTTTCGCAGCGGTGATGTTCGCCACCGATGCCCCAAATGCACCAACAGGTCTTGCTTTTGTCGCTATCGCTGCATTTATTGGTGTTGGGCTATTTCTCCATCATGTTATCAAAAAACTTTCGAGATCTGCCTATCAAGATGGGAAAATGCAACGAGCGTACGTCTTGGCTGGGGCGCCCCTTTTAGTGAACACCGCAATTATTGGTATTTGGTTGCTACACAAGTAGTGTAAGTCAAACCCAAGCATGAGTGAAAATAAGTGTGAGTACTTATTCGTTAGAAAATTTCTTAAAATAAAAAACCGCGCCTCAGCGCGGTTGATCATTGCGACAAATTCCCTTAACCCACAGCCTCCAAAAACTCCTGCTGCTCCAGCCAATCCGCTTCAACCTGACCCAACTCTTTCACCAGATACGCCTGATCCAGCAGCAGCGCTTTCAGCTTGTCTTTGTTCCCATCGTTGTAGATGTTACTGTCTTCCAGTTGCACGCCTAAGGCCTGCTTCTTGGTGTTGAGCTTGGCCATTTGTTCTTCCAGGCGCTTGATCTGGTTTTCTATCGGCTTGCGTTGTGTCGCGAGCTTTTGTTTGTCTTCGGTTTCCTTGCGGCGTTGTTCTTTGTTGTCGGTCTTGTCGGCAACCGGGATCGGCGTTGCCAATGGCAACGCATCTGCCTTTTTATTTGCTGGCAATGTTGGTGCGGCTTCCTTGGCGAGTTTGTTTTTGAACAGCCAATCCTTGTAATCGTCCAGGTCGCCGTCGAAAGGTTCTAGCTTGCCGTCGGCGACGATGATGAATTGGTCGGTGGTAGCGCGTAGCAGGTGGCGGTCATGTGAGACGACAACCAGCGTACCTTCAAACTGTGCCAGGGCGTCGGTCAGGGCTTCGCGGGTTTCCAGATCCAGATGGTTGGTTGGTTCATCGAGCAGCAAGAGATTAGGGCGCTGCCAGACGATCATGGCCAATGCCAGACGGGCTTTTTCGCCACCTGAGAATGGGGCGATAGAACTAGTGACCATGTTGCCAGGAAAGTTGAAACCACCGAGGAAATTGCGTAGTTCTTGCTCGCGTATGCCGGGGGCGATGTGTGCCAGATGCCATAGCGGTGATTCGTTGTGGCGCAGCATTTCTACCTGGTGCTGGGCGAAGTAACCGATAGACAGGCCTTTGCCGGTTTCCATCATGCCGGACAGTGGCGCGATGTCGCCCACGAGGGTTTTAATCAGGGTCGATTTACCTGCGCCGTTCACGCCTAATAAGCCGATACGCTGGCCGATTTGCAGTGAGAAATTAACGTTGCCGACAATTTTTTTCTCGGTAAAACTGTGATCAGTTTTGGATTCGATGCGGTAGCCGCAATCGACATCTTCCATCACCAGCATAGGGTTAGGTGCGCTGAGCGGTTCGCGAAATTCAAACGAGAATTCAGCCGCTGCGCGCAAGGGCGCCAACTCTTCCATTTTGGCCAGGGCCTTGATACGGCTTTGTGCCTGCTTGGCTTTACTGGCCTTGGCGGCAAAGCGCGAGATGAAGGATTGCAGGTGATCTCGCTTGCGAGTTTGTTTTTCAATCGCGCTGGCGGCCAGAATTAACTGGGCATTGCGTTGACGCTCGAACGAGGAATAATTGCCTGAATAACGCTTGAGTTTGCGTTCATCAATATGCGCGATAACGTTGACGACGCCATCAAGGAAATCTCTATCATGTGAAATGATGATGAGTGTGCCAGCATAGCGTTTGAGCCAGTCTTCCAGCCAGATAATCGCATCCAGATCCAAGTGATTGGTTGGTTCATCGAGCAGCAGCAAATCGGATTTGCACATCAGTGCTTGCGCTAAGTTCAAGCGCATGCGCCAGCCGCCGGAGAAGCTGGCAACCGATTGTTCCATCTGCTCAATAGTAAAACCCAAACCCAATAATAATTGTTCGCCACGCGAACGCACGGTGTAGGCATCTGCATCGGCTAACTTGCCATACATGTCGCCGATGGCGATGCCGTTTTCCATGGTTTCTGGCTGGCTTTCCAGCTCGGTCAATTGTGCTTCTAGCTTACGTAATTCGGTATCGCCATCGATGGCGTAATCGATGGCAGAACGATCGAGTGCCGGAGTCTCTTGCGCAACGTGCGCCAGTTGCCATTTGGACGGGAATTCTATGTTGCCTTGATCTGGGTGTAACTCGCCTTTCAGCATGGCAAACAAGCTTGATTTGCCGGCGCCGTTGGAGCCGATCAGGCCGATTTTGTCGCCCGGGTTAAGCGTGATATCGACATTGTCGAACAAAGGTTTGGTACCACGCGCCAGAACAACTTGGAGAAAACGTATCATTATTTACTAACTTATCTAATTAAAATTCTTATTCTTGTAAAAACAAAAAATGGGGGAGTATCTGTTTATAAAAGCCAAAACCGCACTATCTACGTGCGGTTTCATCACTGCGTTATCTATACTAGGGGTGAGTATGCAAACTGTTGATGCTATTTAAAGGTAAATTGAAATTCAATTGGCCTTGAGTAATTGCTCGGCATAGAGCAGAAATACCATGTCATCACCAGCGCTCGTTGACAGCCATGTCATGTCTAAATGGCCAAAAGCTTGTTCGGCAAAGGCACGTTCATTACCGAGTTCGACCATCAGTATACCATTGGGCTTCAGCCGTTGTGCCGCTCCTGCCACAATTTTACGCACCAGGTCCATGCCGTCGGCACCACCAGCAAGGGCAATTTGCGGCTCATGCAGATATTCTCGCGGCAGTTTATCCATCGATGTGGTGTTAACATACGGTGGATTGGTGATGATGAGATCGTATTTTTTATCCCTTACATTGGTGTAGAGATCCGACGCGATCAGCGTGATGCGATCTTGCAGTTCGTACGTATCGACATTGCGTTGCGCTACCGCCAAAGCATCTGTGGAGATATCCACTGCATCGACCTGTGCATTGCTGAAGGCATCGGCCAGCATGATGGGCAGGCAACCAGAACCGGTGCAGAGTTCGAGAATATCGGTGACGGCATCGGGATCTTGCACCCATGGTGAAAAATGTTCGGGGATCAATTCGGCAATAAACGAACGTGGCACGATGACGCGTTCATCGACATAAAAATTGTAGGTGCCCAGCCAGGCTTCATTGGTTAAGTAGGACGCCGGTACGCGCTCGTCGGCACGGCGTTCTATCATCGCCATCGCGGCGTTGATTTCTTCCGGCAGCAAACGTGCATCGAGAAAAGGATCAATTTTATCTAGCGGCAGCTTGAGTGTATGCAGCAGCAGATACGCGGCTTCATCGAGCGCATTGGCGCTGCCGTGGCCGAAAAATAATTTGGCGGTATTGAAGCGTGTAACCGCATAGCGTAACAGATCGCGCAGGGTTTGAAATGGGTGAGTGGCGTTGGTCATGGTTATCTTTAACTCTTGGTTCACGTAAGTAAGTTTTCTAAAGTGCGGCGGTAAATGTTCTTAAGCGGATCGATGAAGCGCAATTCTATGTGTTCATCAATCTTGTGGATGCTGGCGTTAGGTGGGCCAAACTCGATGACTTGCGGGCAGATCTTGGCGATGAAACGGCCGTCCGATGTGCCGCCAGTGGTTGATAGCTCGGTGGTGATGCCGGTTTCGGCCTTGATCGCCGCCGCTAGCGCATCACTCAAAGTTCCCTTGGGCGTGAGGAAAGGGTGACCGCCGATGGTCCATTTCAATGCATACTCAAGACCGTGTTTGTCCAAAATTGCATGTACGCGCTGCTGCAGACCTTCGGCTGTGCTGGCAGTCGAGAAACGGAAATTGAAATCGATCACGATTTCACCCGGTATCACGTTCGATGCGCCAGTGCCGCCATGAATATTCGACATTTGCCATGAGGTTGGCAGGTAGTAGTCATTGCCCATATCCCACACCTCGGACACCAGTTCTGTCATGGCAGGCGCGGCCAGATGAATCGGGTTTTTTGCCAGTTGTGGATAGGCGATATGCCCTTGTACACCTTTGACGATGAGCTTGCCGGACATGGTGCCGCGACGGCCGTTTTTGATCGTGTCGCCAAGTTGATCGACCGAGGTCGGCTCGCCAACGATGCAGTAATCAAGCTGCTCGCCGCGTGCTTTGAGCAAATTGCAAACGATGACTGTGCCGTCGGTTGCCGGGCCTTCTTCATCGCTGGTGATCAGGTAGCCGATGGAGCCGCCATGATTTGGATGCGAGGCGAGAAATTCTTCTGTGGCGACGACGAAGGCGGCAACTGAGGTTTTCATATCAGCGGCGCCACGGCCAAATAGTTTGCCGTCTCGGTGGGTTGGCGCAAAAGGCGCTGATTGCCACTGATCGATCGGGCCGGTGGGCACAACGTCAGTGTGGCCGGCAAACACGACCAAGGGTTGTGCCGTGCCTTTGCGCGCCCATAAATTGGTGACCTCGCCAGATTGTATGGTTTCGCACTTGAAGCCTAAGGGTTCAAGTAATGAAATCAAAGCCTGCTGGCAACCTTTGTCTTCAGGCGTCACTGAATCGAGCGCGATCAGTTGTTCTGTCAGCGCGAGTGTTTTGCTCATGGGTTTATTTAAAAAGAGGTTGATATTGTTGCGGCGAGAAACCGACCGCAATGTCTTGTGCGTTGGCAGCCTTGATCTGTAATACCGGGCGCTTAATCACGGAGGGCGACGCTAGCATTAACGCGATGGCATTATCCCGATTCGCGCAGGACACTTTTTGTTCATCGGAAAGCGCACGCCAGGTGGTGCCTTTGCGATTAATCAGGACATCGAGCCCGACCTGCGTCAACCATGTTTCAATCGTGTCGCGGTCGAGTCCATCTTTCTTGAAGTTGTGAAAAACAAAATCGATGCCTTGCTCTTGCAGCCAGACGCGAGCCTTCTTGACGGTATCGCAGTTGGGAATGCCATAAAGGGTGATGCTTTCGGAACTTTGCATTTTAGCTATTTACATGTTCAGGGTGAATTCGGTGAATGATGCTTCTTCCGTTTTTTCTGGCTCGGGCTCTAACGTCACTGGCACATTCACTACTTCATTGTTGAGCAGCCATAACAAATTGTTGGCGGAGTCGGCATTGGCCAATCCTTCTTCCTGGCTGATCAAGCCATCTTTGATGAGCTGCATTAAGGCGCGTTCGAATGTCTGTGAGCCTGGCGATAAACTTTTTTCGATCGCTTCCTTGATCTGAAAAATATCACCTTGTTCAATTAACTCAGCCACATAACGGGTGTTCAACATGATCTCTACTGCAGGGCAACGACCGCCATCGACAGCACGAATCAAACGCTGGGAAATAACCGCACGAATGGAGGAGGATAAATCGAGCAACAAGGCGCTACGACTTTCTAACGGGAAGAAACTAATAATTCTGTTCAAGGCCTGGTAGCTGTTATTGGCATGCAATGTAGCTAGAACGAGATGCCCTGACTGCGCATACGCAATCGCTGCTAGCATGGTTTCCAGATCACGAATTTCACCAATCAATATGCAGTCAGGTGCCTGACGCAGGGAGTTTCTTAATGCGGTCTGCAGGCTCTCGGAATCAGTCCCGATTTCACGTTGATTGACGATGGATTTTTTACTTCGAAATAAATACTCAATCGGGTCTTCAATTGTCAGAATATGCCCAGTCCTGAGTTCATTGCGATAATCAAGCATTGACGCAATGGTCGTTGATTTGCCTGAACCAGTTGCGCCAACCAGCAAAATTAAACCCCGTTTTTCCATGATCAATTCGGATAAAATCGGTGGTAAATTCAGGGTGTTGATAGGCGGAATGTGTCCCGGTACAAATCGCATTACCGCAGAAATTGTTCCGCGCTGACGAAACGCGGATAAACGAAAACGACCAATCCCAGGGGCACCAATACCAATATTGAGTTCGTTTTCGCGCTCAAGTAATGCCATGTGCTCTGGCGATACCACTTCATTGAGCAAGGAAAGAATATTGGCCTGATCCATTTTCTGCTGATTGATTGGCAATAAATTGCCATTGATCTTCAAATGGATAGGCGAGTTCATTGCAAAAAACATGTCTGAGGCTTGTTTTTCTTTCATTAACTGAAATAAACGTTCCATTGCCATAATGATTTCCTATTTTGAACTCAAACCGTGTGATTGATCGAATGCTTTATCTATTTTAAAAACTATCAGGCACCACGCAGCAATTCATTGATGCTGGTTTTTGATCGCGTTTGCGCATCGACACGCTTGACGATGACGGCGCAATATAAGCTGTATTTACCATCCGATGAGGGCAGATTGCCAGACACCACAACAGAGCCAGATGGAATCCGGCCATAGGTGACTTCGCCAGTAGCGCGGTCATAGATTTTAGTGGATTGGCCGATATACACGCCCATGGAAATCACTGAATTTTCTTCCACAATGACACCTTCAACGACCTCAGAGCGGGCGCCGATAAAGCAATTGTCTTCAATGATCGTTGGGTTCGCCTGCATAGGTTCTAATACGCCGCCAATCCCAACGCCACCGGATAAGTGAACGTTCTTGCCAATTTGCGCGCATGAGCCGACTGTCGCCCACGTGTCAACCATCGCACCTTCATCGACATACGCACCAATATTGACGTACGACGGCATCAAGACCACATTTTTAGCGATAAAACTGCCGCGACGTGCAACCGCAGGAGGAACCACACGGAAACCACCATTAGCGAAATCTTCTGCTGTGTAGTTGGCGAATTTGGTCGGAACCTTGTCGTAAAACTGCATGTGATCACCTGAAGGCATGACGATATTGTCTTCGAGGCGGAAAGAAAGTAGTACGGCTTTTTTAATCCATTGATTCACTTGCCAGTTACCGACGCTGATTTTTTCTGCCACGCGCAAGGCGCCGGAATCAAGTTGTGACAAGACGTGTGCGACGGCTTCGCGCAATTCTGCAGGTGCTGTCTTTGGTGAGAAATTAGCGCGGTCTTCCCAGGCTTGATCGATGATTTGTTGTAATTGTTGGGTCATAATATTTAAACAGTGAGTAAGCCAATAATTGGCGAAGATGAATCAGGGTATTTATTTATTTATTTATTGCGCTGCTAAATTTTTGGTAAATGCCACGATGCGTAGCGCCGCCTCAAGGCATTCTTCGACATCAGCAACCAGTGCCATGCGAATACGATTCTGCCCAGGGTTACTGCCGTGCGCTTCACGTGCCAGATAGCTGCCTGGCAACACGGTTACATTGTATTCCTGATAAAGCTGCCTAGCGAAATCAGTGTCGGAAATCGCTACCAGTTTATCGACCTTGGCCCAGAGATAAAAAGCCGCGTCTGGCAAGTTGACATCGAGAACTTCTTGTAGAAGTGGTGTCACTTGGGCAAATTTTTTGATATAAAGTTGACGATTCTCCTGCACATGCGCCTCGTCGTTCCAAGCGGCGATAGAGGCGGCTTGGATGGTGGGGCTCATTGCGCCACCATGATAGGTTCTGTAGAGAAGAAATTGTTTGATTATTGCCGAATCGCCTGCAACGAAACCAGAACGCATACCCGGTACATTGGAGCGTTTCGACAGGCTCGATAAGGTTATCAGGCGCGGATAGCTGTCGCGCCCTAACAAACGCGCCGCTTGCAGGCTTCCCAGCGGCGCTTCATTTTTGAAGTAAATTTCTGAATAGCACTCATCGGCGGCAATGACGAAACCGTAGCGATCAGACAGTTCGAACAATTCTTTCCAGTCTGCTAGTGTAAGTACCGCACCGGTAGGGTTGCCCGGTGAGCAAATGTAGAGCAGTTGTACACGTTGCCATATCGCAGCCGGAATGCTCTTGTAATCGGGTGCAAAATTGCGCTCTGGATCGGCGTTGGCAAAATAGGGCTCCGCACCGGCCAGGTAAGCAGCACCTTCGTATATTTGATAAAACGGATTGGGGCAGAGCACCAAGGGCGCGCCATGCTGATTGTTGCTAGGGTCGATCACAGTTTGCGCCAATGAAAATAAGGCTTCTCTCGATCCATTGACGGGCAAAATTTGTGTCGCGTAGTCTAATGCGGGAATAGCATAACGTCTCGCTAGCCAGGCGGAAATCGATTTCCTTAAAGCATCTGACCCCGCTGTTGATGGATAGGATGCCAATCCATGGAGATTGTCAGCGACAGCTTGCTTTATAAATTCAGGCGTTGGATGTTTTGGTTCGCCCAAGCCGAGACTAATTGGTTTGTATGCAGAGTTTGGCACTACATCTGCAAACAGATGCTTTAGTTTTTCAAATGGATATGGTTGCAGCTTGTCGAGGAAAGTATTCACGGTGGCGTCAAATGATCTAGCTTGATTGATGGATTAAAAAATGACAAATCCGGAAGTTAAAGACAAAAATTACTAATTGGTTGGCACAGCACTATGGGTGCAGACTAGGCGCGTAAATAATCCGATATTATAACGTCCTCTAACTGCTGCTGCCGTAGTGCAACAGCAAAGAAACCGTGAAATCACGCAAATACTAAATATGGAAAACCCTACTGGCAAAATGATATGATGTTTCGTCTGTTTTTGCATGGTCAAAAACAAACGTGGAATCCCCCAAAAATCCACAAGATTCTTTTTCAATTTTATTTTAAAAGTCAATAAAACTAAATAACGTGCGCTTAACTTCTATTAAATTGTCAGGATTCAAATCATTTGTGGATCCTACGACTTTCCAGGTTCCCGGTCAGCTTGTTGGTGTTGTTGGTCCAAATGGTTGCGGTAAATCCAACATTATTGATGCCGTAAGGTGGGTTTTAGGTGAATCCAAAGCGTCTGAGTTGCGCGGCGAGTCCATGCAAGACGTTATTTTTAATGGTTCTACCCATAGAAAACCAGCAGGACGAGCGTCAGTCGAATTGATTTTTGATAATGGTTTGGGTAAAGCAGCAGGGCAATGGAGCCAGTATGCAGAGATTGCCGTTAAACGGACCCTGACACGCGACGGTACTTCAACCTATTACATTAACGGACAAGCGGTTCGTCGTCGTGATATTCAAGATATTTTCCTTGGCACTGGTCTGGGGCCGCGCGCTTACGCGATCATAGGTCAAGGCATGATCTCCAGAATTATTGAATCCCGACCGGAAGAGTTGCGTATTTTTCTGGAAGAAGCGGCTGGGGTTTCGCGTTATAAAGAGCGTCGGCGTGAGACCGAAAACCGGATTCATGACACACATGAAAATCTGGTCCGTGTTGAAGATATTCTTCGCGAACTCACTACAAATCTAGAAAAACTCGACGCACAGGCAGTAGTTGCCAATAAATTTAATGCTTTGCAAGGCGATCAGGAAGAAAAGCAAAAACTTTTATGGCTCTTGCGCAAAAAAGAAGCAGCTGCCGAACAGCAAAAGTATTTTATTGAAATCGAAAAAACACAACTTGAACTAGAAGAACAAACCGCAAAACTGCGTCATGTTGAGCTAGAACTCGATCAGATGCGCCAAGCCCATTACGCAGTGGGCGACAAGATGCATCAGGCACAGGGGCATCTGTATCAAACCAATGCCGAAATCGGCAGTCTCGAAGCGGAAATCAAATTTGTCATTGAATCCCGTAGCCGCTTGCAGGCGCAATTGGCGTCTCTAACTGCGCAGCGAGAACATTGGGAGCGTCAAGGACAGCAATTTCACGATGATCTGGCAGAGGCAGAAATTCATGTGGAAGAACTTGCTATGCGTTCTGAACAAGCGCAGGAAATGGCGCAACAGCATAATGATAAGTTGCCGGAATTAGAGCAAGACTGGCGTAACGCACAGCTCAAAACGACAGAATCGCGCGCCAAGATCATGCAATGGCAACAGCAAATTGAATTGGAATCAGCCCAGCAGCGTAACGCGTCCAATATTCTTAATACCTTGGCGTCGCGTAGAGAGCGGCTAACGCAAGAAAAACAAGGTTTGGTGTTGCCCGATAGCGCGCATTTGCAGAATCTGTCCATGCAATTGGAGGATAAAAAGCAGTCTCTGGAAGAATCAAGCATGCAGCTGGAAGAGACGCAAGAACGTTTACCGCTTTTGGAAGAGGAACGACGCTCAGCACAACAGCAAGTGAATCAGAACTCAGCGCAATTTGCGCAATTCGACGCCCGTCTCACAGCCTTAAAGGCTCTGCAGGAAAAAGTGCAGAGTCAAGGTAAAGTGCAGCCATGGCTGGAGAAACATGAGTTAGATAAGCTCCCGAAATTATGGCAAAAACTACATATTGAAGCCGGCTGGGAAACAGCGCTGGAAGCGATTTTGCGCGAACGCACATCGGCTTTAGAAATGTCCAATCTCGATTGGGCTAAAGCTTTTTTTAATGATGCACCACCAGCTAAATTAGCTCTTTATTCGCCAGTTGTTACTGTTCATCATAGCCACCCAGTGAGCGGGCTGAGACTGTTATCCGATTTATTGCAACTCAACGATGCTGGCGTGCGCAGCTCCATCCAAGACTGGTTGCATCAGGTTTATATTGCAGAGGACGTCACTTCTGCATTTGTGGATAGAATAAAACTTCCACAGGGTGCCTGCTTCATCACTAAACAGGGTCATATCATCAGCCAGTCTAGCGTGCGTTTTTATGCTGCAGATTCTGAGCAGGACGGTGTTTTAGCGCGTCAGCAAGAGATCGATAATTTAGGCAAGCAATGTCGCGCACAGCAATTGTTATCAGAAGAAGGCAAGACTCGCGCAGTACGTGCGGAGTCGGCCTTTACGCAAGCGACTCAAAAACTGCAAGAGCTGCGTCAACAAGTCGGCTTGTTGACGCAGTCGGTGCACAGCTTGCAAATCGAGTATATGAAATTGTCTGAGGTACAAGAAAGATTTAATCAACGCAGCACGCAAATCATGACAGATCTGACAGAAATCGCAGCGCAAGAAAGCGAGCAGCAGCAGGCACGTGCTGAATCAGAAGAGAAATTTGAAACGCTAGACATGGAATTGGCCGAGCTGCAAGAAAGTCACGAGGATGGTCAAACGATTTATCTCGAAAAAGAACAGCAGCTTAATGATGCTCGTTTGCGCGTGCGTGACCTTGAGCTGGCAGCGCAAGAAATTGCTTTTTCGGAAAAAACGCATCGTAATAAAATTGATGAACTCAAACGCAGCAGCACCACAGCGGTAGAGCAGGCCGCGCAGCTTTTTACGACGATGCAGCAAGGACGTCTGGAGTTGGAAACAATGGATGATCAGGCCGCGCTTACAGGGCTACAATCGATGCTAGATAAACGTAGCGACCAGGAGCGTGTCTTGGCCGATGCGCGCCATGAATTGGATCAATTAGCGCAAAAATTGCGCCAATCTGAGGAGGCAAAAATGCAGGTAGAACGCAGCTTGCAACCTCAGCGCGACCGAATAATGGAGTTGCAACTGAAGGAGCAAGCTGCACGATTAAATCAGGAACAGTTTGCCGAGCAGTTGCATAAGTTTGAGGTAGATGAAGCTGCTCTTGAGTTGAAGTTGCATGACGATATGCGGCCATCCTATTTGCAGGGTGAGCTTACACGCTTGACCAATGCTATCGCTGCACTAGGTGCAGTAAATATGGCTGCGCTAGATGAATTGGCACAAGCCACTGAACGCAAGACCTTCCTTGACGCGCAATATGCAGATTTGACTGAGGCAATCACTACTTTGCAGGACGCGATTCATAAAATCGACATTGAAACACGCGAGCTATTGCAAGACACGTTTAATAAAGTAAATCATCATTTTGCTGAATTGTTTCCTATTCTTTTTGGTGGCGGGCAAGCTAAATTAATCATGACTGGTGATGAGATATTAGATTCCGGCGTTCAGGTAATGGCGCAACCGCCAGGTAAGAAAAACGCCACCATTCATTTGCTGTCTGGCGGAGAAAAAGCGCTGACGGCGACGGCCTTGGTATTCTCCATGTTTCAGTTAAATCCTGCGCCGTTTTGCTTGTTGGACGAAGTTGATGCGCCGCTGGATGATTCTAATACAGAGCGCTTCTGCAATATGGTGAAGCGTATGTCAAAAAATACGCAGTTTTTGTTCATCTCTCATAATAAAATTGCGATGGAAATGGCCCAGCAACTGATTGGCGTCACCATGCAAGAACAGGGAGTTTCTCGAATTGTTGCAGTGGATATGGAATCCGCTTCAAATTTAGCAGGTGAGGTACACGCAGCATGACAGATCTACAATTAAGTTTATTGGCCATCGGCGGAACACTCGTCGTTGGCGTTGTTATTTTCAACAAATGGCAGGAATACAAAGCAAAAAAAAGTGTTGACCAGGCGTTTTCAGGGAGGCATGACGATGTGTTGATGAATCCATTAGATGAGATGAGCCATGTGCGTCAAGAACCTAGTATGGATGATCAAGATGCCGATGTAGTAAATCCAACATTATCTTCAAACGAATGGTCAGGTGTTGGAGCGAAAAATACAGTGAATGTAGAGCGAGAATTGCCGGTCGATGATGTGATCGATTGCGTCATTACGCTCGAGTTTGAAGCGCCAGTTCGCGGCGAAAAGCTCTTGTCTGACATCAGTGAATTGAAATATGTAGGAAAAAAACCAATACATTTTATCGCTCTTGGTCACGAGGGAAATAAAACCGTCATCGCACATGGCGGTGCATATACCAGTGTATTTGCTGGCGTGCAGATGGTTAATCGAAGCGGCCCCTTGAACGAATTAGAATATTCGGAATTTGTCAGTAGCCTAAGAGAAATTGCTGATCGTTTAAATGCGCATTCTGACATTCCAGATATGAACCAGGTGATGTCCATTTCCAGAGAGTTGCATCAATTTGTCTCTGAGCATGACGCACAACTGAGTGTGAATATTCTTGCCAACGGCGCACCTTGGGGCATCACCACCTTGCTCGCCGCACTTGAGACGCAAGGCTTTGATATCCGCCCTGACGGGCGTCTGGAAATGCCTGACGGGGACGGCGGAAGTTTATTTACCCTATCGACCAATGTGAGCATGAGTGAAACAAGTACCCCTCGTCTAACTCTGCTATTGGATGTACCTTGCGTGGCACCGTCCCGCGATGGCTTTGGCGCCATGTCGGCGTGCGCCAGATCGCTCGCTACTCGGCTTGGCGGCACGGTTGTTGACGATGGCGGTCAACCCATTTCTCAGCCAGCGCTCGATGAAATAGCTGTACAGGTGAATGATTTTTATGCGGCGATGGCGGAAGCGCAAATTCCGGCAGGTTCTCAACGCGCGCAACGTTTATTTAGTTGAGACGAGCAAACAAGTATGCAAGATGATTTTTTTGATGCTTCCGAAAAGCAGGCTAGTAACGCATCGGTAATACAAGCTCGCATGGCCAAATTATGCACGGAAATCAATAGGCATTCGCATGCTTATTACGTGCAGGATAATCCGATTATTCCCGATGCGGAGTACGATCAACTTTTTTCTGGACTACAGGCACTTGAGTACGCGTATCCAGAGCTAAAACTACCAGATTCCCCAACCATGCGCGTTGGGGGCGCTCCGCTACCTGAGTTTGGGCAGGTGCAACATGCAGTGCCCATGCTGTCACTCAATAATGGTTTTGAAGATACTGACATCATCGCCTTTGATCGCCGTGTCAGAGATGGTTTGCATGCAGCGCAAGATGTTGACTATGCGATTGATTTAAAATTTGATGGCCTTGCTATTAACTTGCGATATATCGATGGTGTGTTCACACAAGCAGCGACGCGTGGGGATGGTTTTACGGGCGAAGATGTCACTGAAAATATTCGTACGATACGAACAATTCCCTTGCGCCTGACATCAGAAAAGCCGCCTGCACTACTAGATGTGCGTGGCGAGGTTTTGATGTTTAAGTCAGATTTTGAAAAATTAAATGACCGTCAGCGCAGTGCTGGAGCTAAGGAATTTGCCAATCCGCGCAATGCCGCTGCGGGTAGTTTACGTCAGTTGGATTCAAAAATAACAGCACATCGCCAACTGCGTTTTTTCGCCTATGGCATAGGTGCGCTGGAAGGTGCTGTTTTGCCTGATTCTCATCGTGGATTACTCGATTGGTATAACGCATTGGGGATTCCCGTCTGTGATGAAAATGCGGTCGTGCTTGGCGTATCGTCTTTGCTAGATTTTTATCGGACGATACAGAATAAGCGCGCCTCTCTTCCTTATGAGATCGATGGCGTCGTTTATAAGGTGAACTCATTTGTGGCGCAAGAATCATTAGGTTTCGTATCGCGAGCGCCTCGCTTTGCCATTGCGCATAAATTTCCAGCGCAAGAGGCGTTGACGACCGTGCTAGGAATCGAAGTGCAGGTCGGTAGAACCGGTGCAATTACGCCTGTTGCCAGATTGGCGCCTGTGTTTGTCGGTGGCGTCACAGTGACCAATGCTACTTTGCACAATGAGGAAGAAATACAAAGAAAAGATATCCGCGTTGGCGACACGGTGTCGGTAAGAAGGGCTGGTGACGTGATTCCCGAAGTGATAGCTAGCATTCTCGAAAGGCGACCAAAAGAAGCGCAACAATTTGTCATGCCGACTCAATGTCCTGTGTGCGCCTCGCCTATCGTCAAGCTTGAAGGTGAAGCAATCGCGCGTTGTTCCGGTGGCTGGATAAAATGTGCCGCGCAGCGCAAAGGAGGCTTGTTTCATTTCGCCTCACGTAAAGCGATAAATATTGATGGCCTCGGTGAGCAACTTATCGACCAATTGGTCGATAAGTATATTGTTACGACTGCAGCCGATTTATATAAACTTGGACTGAGCTCCTTGTCTGAATTGGATAGGATGGCAGCAAAATCGGCGGGCAATATTCTGGCTGCAATTGAGGCATCAAAGGCAACAACGTTTGCACGGTTTATCTATGCATTGGGTATTCGTCACGTCGGCGAATCGACTGCCAAGGATCTTGCTGCAAGATTCGGAAATATCGATGCATTGATTCAGGCTACAGAAGAACAATTGCTGGCGGTTTCCGATGTTGGCCCTGTGGTTGTGCGTTCATTGCAGAGCTTTTTTGCAGACCCCTTGAACCTTGAACTTGTACAGCAGCTCATTGCGTCTGGCGTACATTGGCCAGAAGTGCCGCAACACGCAGATGCCGTGCTGCCTTTGCTTGGAAAAACCTTTGTTTTGACAGGAAGCTTACCAAACTTAAGCCGTGATCAGGCGAGTGACTTAATCGAAAAAAATGGCGGTAAAGTCGCCGGTTCTGTCTCGAAAAAAACCAGTTATGTTGTCGCTGGCGATGACGCCGGTAGTAAGTTGCTTAAGGCGCAGGAGTTGAATATTGTCATCTTATCGGAGGAAGAATTGATACGCATGTGTCAGCCGAAAATGGATGCAGAGTCAATCTAGCATTGAAAAAATGAAGTGCTTGATGCTTTTTTCGAAAATAGGATATAAATTAAATGACAAGAATTAAAAAGGCTGTATTTCCTGTGGCTGGTTTGGGTAGCCGTTTTTTACCAGCAACCAAAGCGCAACCGAAGGAGATGTTGCCTGTGGTGGATAAGCCTCTCATTCAATATGCGGTGGAAGAGGCTGTTGAGGCGGGTATTACAGAAATGGTTTTTATTACCGGGCGCAACAAGCGCGCTATAGAAGACCATTTTGATACGGCGTATGAATTGGAAACTGAGTTGGAATCAGCGGGAAAACATGCCCTGTTGGAGCTGGTACAAAATGTCATTCCTAAAAATATCAATTGCATTTACATTCGCCAGCCCGCTGCTTTAGGCTTGGGGCATGCCGTTCTTTGCGCGCGTCCGGTCATTGGTGATGAGCCATTCGCCGTATTGTTGGCCGATGATCTTATGGATCCTGATCCTGGTTTTCCGTCTGTCATCGCACAAATGACGCGTCTGTATCAGGAAGAGGGTGCTAGCATCATTGCAGTGCAAGATGTGCCGCGTGAGTTCACCAAACAGTACGGCATTGTCAGCGGTACACCGTACAAAGATCGGCTGGAGAAAATGTTCGGTATCGTTGAAAAACCCGCACCACAAGACGCGCCATCTACCTTGGCAGTAGCAGGGCGATATATTTTATCGGGGAAGATTTTTTCTTACTTGGAAAAATTAGGCAAAGGATCGGGTGGCGAAATCCAACTGACTGATGGTATCGCTGCCTTGCTCAAGGATGAGGCTGTTTATGCGTATCGTTGTGCTGCCACGCGTTATGATTGCGGTTCCAAACTTGGCTACTTAAAGGCGACAGTTGCTCTCGGTCTAAGGCACGCTGATGTAGGAGAAGAATTTTCCAGTTATCTTCAATCGCTAAAAATTAATTGATTTTCTTACTTTTTTGTTGAGGTGCAAACGATGATTCACAACATACTTAAGATGGGCGATGCCAGGTTATTGCGGGTTGCCGAGCCTGTTGCTCAGTTTAATACACCTGAATTATCTGCATTAATTGCCGATATGTTTGAGACGATGGCCGCAGCAAACGGAGCTGGTTTGGCTGCACCTCAAATTGGAATCAATCTCCAATTGGTGATTTTTGGATTTAAAAGTAATCCCCGTTACCCAGATGCACCCAATGTGCCGGAAACAGTATTGCTGAATCCAATCCTGACGCCTTTATCAGAAGAAATGGATGAGGCGTGGGAGGGGTGTTTGTCAGTGCCTGGTTTGCGCGGCCTGGTGCCCCGCTGGAGTAAATTACGCTACGAGGGTAGGGATCAATTCGGCCAACTCATCAGTCGTGAGGTAGATGGATTTCATGCTCGTGTCGTGCAGCATGAGTGCGATCATTTGAATGGGGTCCTTTATCCTACGCGTATCAGAGACTTGACCCAGTTTGGTTATACCGAGGTCTTGTTTCCGGACCTTGACCCAAACGACGACGACTGATACTCCTCCCTAGTATTTTTCAAAGACGCACTGTTCATGTGCGCATTAGGCATGAAAAAAATTTATTTAAGGGGAGTATATTGTTGGTCGCTGAACTTAGAACTGTTCATCGTCTCTCAGATAGCGCCATTGCCCTTCAGGTAATTTGCCCAATTTAACTTTGCCGATGCGTACGCGTTTCAAGCCCAGTACGATGAGGCCCACCATTTCACACATACGGCGGATCTGACGTTTTTTTCCTTCCATCAGGATAAAGTTCAGCTGATCGTCATTTTGCCAGCGCACTTTTGCAGGGATGAGTTTCTTACCATCCAAACTCAAACCGTGGTTCAGCATACGTAAATCTTTTTCTGGCAAGCGACCTGGTTTGCTGTATTGCACGCGCACCAGATACTCTTTATCAACTGAAGTATCTTCGCCGATCAGATGTTTGGCGATACGACCGTCTTGCGTCAATACCAGCAAACCGACTGAATCTATGTCAAGCCGTCCCGCAGGCACCAAACTTCTTAACTGCGTAGGGTGAAACGTATTCTCGACGTCATCTTCGCTCCAGCGCGTTTCTGCCTTCACGAGCGCAATCGCCGGCTGGTGACCATCTTCGGCTTGCCCGCTGACGTAACCAACCGGTTTATTGATTAAGATCGTGACACGTTTGGATTGCTCTGCAGCGGCCTGTCGCTCAACTGACACCCGCTGATGAGGAAACACCTTGCTGCCTAGTTCCGAGATAATTTTTCCATCGACGCGCACCCAGCCACGCGCTATCCATTCATCAGCTTCACGGCGTGAGCAAAGTCCCAATTCGGACATTCTTTTGGAGAGGCGCAATAGTTCGGTCATGGTGGTCGGTAGTGGCTAATAAAGGTGAGTAATGGTGATTAAAGGTGATTGGTGCATTCGAGGAGAATGCTAGGAATTTGTTTTAGATGCGCAAGGCATCGAGCAAATCGGTTTCGAATTGTAGTTGGATGCGGGCACTTTGCAATGCAGCGCCATCGACCAGGAAGACGTCTTCTACGCGTTCGCCCAAAGTCATAATTTTGGCGGTATGTAAATTAATTTTATATTTGGTCAGGATATTGGCAACAGCATACAAAAGACCGTTACGATCATTCGCTGAGATAGACAGTAAATAGTATTGACCTTTCTCATCTGGTCGTAAATCCACGCTCGGCACAATCGGAAATGTTCGTGAGAGCCGTGACAGTCGCCCACGGTTGGGTGGCGATAACGGCCCCTGCGTAAGCAATATGGCCGCCAGCTCGTGTTCGATCAAATTGATAATGTCGCGATATTGGTTGGCGAACGCGGGTTCGGTGATCAAAAATGTATCGAGAGCGTAGCCATTCTTTGTCGTATGGATTTTTGCGTCCAGAATGCCAAAGTTTTTACTGTCAAAATAATTGCAAATACGGGCAAATAAATCAGCCTGATCTTTTACATAAACGACCACTTGCAGACCTTCACCGATTGGCGACAATCGACATTTAACGACCGGCACGGTACTTTCAGTTCGGTCATGTAAGGCGCGAGTTTGCCAGGCAATATCAGAAGCGTCATGACGTAAAAAATAGGCCATATCAAGTTGCTGCCATAAGTGCTCATGCGCGCTATTTGGTAAGCCATGTAAACGCAAAGATTTCAATGCTTCTTCCTGGCGATTTTTTAACTCCCTGTCTTTCGATGGCATTTCGCCGCCGAGTACACGCAAACTGATCCTATATAGATCCTCAAGCAATTTGCCTTTCCATGCATTCCATACTTTCGGACTAGTACCACGGATATCCGATACGGTAAGCAGATAAAGTGCAGTTAAATGACGCTCGTCTTTGACTAGTTTAGCAAAAGCTTGTACGACATCCGGGTCTGACAAATCTTGTTTTTGTGCAAAGTGTGACATGGTCAAATGATTTTGCACGAGGAATACGATGAGCTCTGAGTTTGCCTTAGATATGCCGTGGTCATGGCAGAACTTTTTCGCATCAGCCGTTCCGAGTGTTGAATGGTCGCCGCCGCGCCCCTTGGCAATATCATGAAATAATGCCGCAATGTAGAGCACCCACGGCTGCGTAAAGTTCGCCATTAATTGACTGCAAAATGGATACTCGTGCGCATGCTCTGTCATTGTAAATCGACGTAAATTACGAACCACAAGCAAGATATGTTGATCGACGGTGTAAGCGTGAAACAAATCATGCTGCATCTGCCCGATTATCCGGCGGAAATTCGGCAAATAACGCCCAAGAATACTCATCTGATTCATGTGCCGCAAAGCATGAGTAATGCCCTGCGGCGCCTGCAATATCTGCAAAAAGAGAGCTCGATTAAAAATATCGTGTCTAAACCCGGCGTCAATTAAAAAACGCGCATGCCACAGTGCACGCGCGCTTCTGGCGGTCATATCTTTTAATTTTGTATGCTGAGCTAGAAGTAAAAAAACTTCCAGCATGGCCGATGGCGTTGTCGTGAACACATCATCTTTAGCAATGTCGATGAAGCCATTCACTTCGTTGAAGCGCGGGTTAATTGGTATGGGTTCCGACGCTTTTGGAAATAAAGTGGCTTCGATATTTTGCAATAAAATGATATTTAATTGAGTGACTGCTTTAGCTGCCCAATAATATCGTTGCATTAAGTATTCACTAGCGCGGCGCGATTCTGTCGTTTTAAAACCAAAGGTCTCGGCGATCTGCGTTTGCATATCAAAAATCAGACGGTCTTCACGGCGCCCTGCATGAATATGCAAACGAATACGAATATCTTTAAACGCGCGTTCATTGCGTTTTAATTGATGTGCTTCAGTTGCAGTAATCAAACCTCGATCCGCTAATTCTCGCCAGGAGTTCCCTAGCTTTGCTGCTTTGGCGACCCAAAGAATGACTTGTAAGTCCCTTAGGCCGCCCGGGCTTTCTTTGCAATTTGGCTCAAGACTATAGGGCGTGTCTTCGTACTTCACATGACGCTGTTGCAACTCAAGTAATTTCGCTTGAAAAAATTGCTGAGGATTCATGGCGTCGTCGTAGCGCTCTTGCAGTTGACGAAAAAGATTCCTGCTACCGGTCAGAAGACGTGCTTCAAGTAAACTGGTTTTAACTGTTACGTCAGCTGCAGCTTCTTCCATGCATTCATCTATCGTGCGAATGCTGTGGCCAATATCGAGACCAATGTCCCAGAAAATCTGAACTAAACTTTCTAATTTTTCACGCAATTTTTCATCGGGACATTCCAATAAGAGAATGAGTACGTCAACATCGGAATAGGGAAATAATTCTCCACGACCGTACCCGCCTACCGCGACTAATGACATTGTTTTTGGGAAGCCAAATTCTTTCCAGATTTTAACTAATACACCATCAACACAGCGACACAAGTTGTGCAGTAATTGCTCTGCTTTGGTATTTTCTTTGAAGGTCGCTATAACGAGTTGCTGCGCCGCCTTCAACTCTTGTTTGAAGACCAAGGCTGGCGTTCCTGTGTCATTCACCTTCGTCGCCACTACGCTGGTTTAATGAAAGCGGGTGGTGGTGGTGACCCTGCAGATAAAGTCAAGACTTCGTAGCCAGTTTCTGTCACAAGTATGGTGTGTTCCCATTGCGCCGATAGACTTCTATCTTTGGTTTTGATGGTCCAGCCATCGCCCATTTCTTTAATTTCACGCCGACCAGCGTTAATCATCGGTTCTATCGTAAAGATCATGCCGGCCTCTAATCTGTTAAGAGTACCCGGACGGCCGTAATGAAGAATTTGCGGTTCTTCGTGGAAAACTTTTCCTATGCCGTGGCCGCAGAATTCTCTGACTACGCTATAACCTGATTTTTCTGCATGCTGTTGAATAATGTGACCAATGTCGCCAAGGTGATTTCCAGGCTTTACCACTGAAATTCCAAGCCACATACATTCATAGGTAATATCACTTAACCGTTTTGCCAATATCGAAGGCTCACCAATCAAAAACATACGACTGTTGTCGCCATGATAGCCATCTTTAATAACCGTAATATCCAGGTTAACGACATCGCCATTTTTCAAAATTTTATCGCCTGGAATTCCGTGGCAAATGACGTCGTTGACTGAAGTACAGATTGCTTTTGGATAGGGTGTATAGCCTGGAGGACAATAATTTAGGGGCGCGGGGATGGTGCCTTGAATATTTCTCATATATTCGTGACAAAGACGGTCGATTTCGCCCGTAGTTGTTCCTGCTTTAACAAATGGCGTGATGAAATCGAGGACTTCGGAGCCAAGTCTGCCGGCAACTCGCATACCCGCGATATCTTCTGCTGTTTTGATTGAAATAGATGTCATGCTTTGCCGTGTAAAATAGAAGTCGATAAGACGAGATTATAATTCAGACGAGCCATGAGCGCGCAATCACCGTCACGGCCAAGCCGTCAATCAAGCTTGAAATAAGTGTTAATACTGTAGTAGAATAGAGAGCTGATCTGAATAAATTTCAAGTTAATCAATGAAAACTTTATTTTCTTAAAAACGAATCTGATCGAAAAGGGTGTCCTTAGTTATTTTAAAGCAAGGGATCACTGATTTAGATTCAAGACCTAACCCTGGAGTTATTATGTCTGTAACAATGCGTGAAATGCTAGAAGCTGGTGTCCATTTTGGTCACCAAACCCGTTTTTGGAATCCAAAAATGGCACCGTTTATTTTCGGTCATCGCAATAAAATTCATATCGTCAATCTGGAAAAAACATTGGCGATGTACCAAGAGGCGATGAAGTACATTCGTCAATTGTCATCCAATCGCGGCACTGTTTTAATGGTTGGAACTAAGCGTCAAGCACGCGAGTTGATCGCTGCAGAAGCGCAACGCGCAGGTATGCCTTTCGTTGACCAACGTTGGTTGGGCGGCATGCTGACTAACTTCAAAACAGTCAAGACATCGATCAAGCGTCTTAAAGACATGGAAGCGATCATCGAAGACGGCTCAGTAGAGAAGTTATCAAAAAAAGAAGCTTTGATGTTCCAGCGCGAAATGATTAAGCTGCAAAAATCTATCGGCGGCATTAAAGATATGGGTGGCATTCCTGATGCGATTTTCGTTGTTGACGTTGGCTTCCATAAGGGCGCAATTACTGAGGCCGCAAAATTAGGTATTCCTGTCATTGGTGTGGTTGATACTAATCATTCACCTGACGGTGTTACTTACATCATTCCTGGTAATGATGATTCATCCAAAGCAATCGCACTGTACGCCCGTGGCGTTGCTGATGCGATCTTGGAAGGTCGCGCCAATGCAGTCAATGAAGTGTTGGAAGCGGTCAAGCCAAGTGCTGATGAGTTTGTTGAAGTAGAGCAGGCTTAATTGCTAATGATTGGAGCATAATTTTAGACGGATTTTAATTCGATAAAATTATCACTGAAGGGGCAAACAATCGTTCGCCCCTTTTTTTAAACAGAATTTATTGTTTGTATTTTAGTAATGCAAGCATAACCAGGAGAAAAACATGGCCGCGATTACAGCAGCGATGGTCGGTGAATTGCGCGCAAAGACTGATGCGCCGATGATGGAGTGTAAAAAAGCTTTGACTGAGGCTGAAGGTGATATGGAGCGCGCTGAAGAGATTTTGCGTGTTAAGTTGGGTAGTAAAGCATCCAAAGCCGCGTCGCGCATTACAGCGGAGGGTGTTGTGACTTCCGTTATTTCAGGCAATGTTGCTGCTTTAATTGAAATTAATTGCGAAACTGATTTTGTGACAAAAAACGATGATTTCATCGCTTTTGTCAATGCGTGTGCCAAGTTGGTCGCGGAGCATAATCCTGCTGACGTAGTAGCGTTGTCTGGCCTCCCACTCGAAGGCGGCACTGTTGAGACTACTCGGGCTGCTCTGATTGGTAAAATTGGTGAGAATATGTCAATTCGCCGGTTTCAGCGTTTTGAGACGGAGTCAAAATTAACGTCGTATTTGCACGGCACACGTATTGGCGTAGTGGTTGAATTTGATGCTGCGGACGAACAAATTGGTAGAGATGTTGCAATGCATATTGCGGCGATGAAGCCGGTGTCATTGTCTGCAGACCAAGTTCCCGCAAATTTGATCGAGAAAGAACGTTCGGTTGCTTCTTTGAAAGCTGCAGAATCTGGTAAGTCAGCAGATATCGTGACGAAAATGGTCGAAGGGTCAGTTCAGAAATTTTTGAAGGAAGTTTCCTTATTGAATCAGACTTTCGTCAAGAACGATAAGCAAACTGTCGAGCAAATGCTGAAGTCTGTCGGTGCTTCGGTGAAATCTTTCACAATGTATGTCGTTGGGGAAGGAATCGAGAAGAAGCAGGATGATTTTGCAGCAGAGGTAGCAGCGCAGGTTGCTGCAGCAAAACAAGCGTAATCAGGCAAAAAAAGATCGGGCCGAAAGGCCCGTTTTTTTAAGCTAAAGTTTGATTATTTTAATACGCAGGTTATTCTTACAAGTATTTTGGTGTTTTATTGTCGTAATTATGTCTCTCCAGAATTCTCGCAAAAATATCTTCATTAACCTCTAAGGAGTCCAGGCCGTGACTAAACCAGCTTATAAGCGTGTGCTTTTGAAACTTTCTGGCGAAGCCTTAATGGGCGATGATTCTTATGGAATAAATCGCGCAACCATTGAGCGTATGGTGGCAGACGTCGCCGAAATTTCTAAATTGGGTGTGGAGTTAGCTATCGTACTCGGTGGTGGTAATATTTTTCGTGGCGTTGCCCCAGGTGCGCAAGGTATGGACAGGGCAACTGCAGATTACATGGGTATGCTGGCGACAGTTATGAATGCATTAGCCTTAGGTGACTCGATGCGCCAAGCAGGTGTTACTGCCCGAGTTATGTCGGCAATTGCGATTGAACAAATCGTTGAACCCTATGTTCGACCAAAGGCTTTGCAATATCTTGAAGAAGGTAAAGTCGTTATCTTTGCTGCAGGTACTGGCAATCCGTTTTTTACCACTGATACAGCAGCTGCATTGCGCGGTTCCGAAATTGGTGCAGAGATTGTTTTGAAAGCAACTAAAGTGGATGGTGTTTATACGGCGGATCCTAAAAAAGATCCAACAGCAACACGGTATTCAACCATTTCTTTTGATGAAGCAATTTCTCGTCATCTACAAGTGATGGATGCTACGGCCTTTGCTTTATGTCGCGATCAGAAGTTACCAATAAAAGTGTTTTCGATTGTAAAGCCGGGTGCGTTAAAAAATCTGATTATGGGTGGAGACGAAGGTA
The DNA here is from genome assembly GCA_014376575.1 of Undibacterium sp. The sequence goes on along the minus strand of JACMRF010000105.1, from coordinate 11,012 downwards.
CGTTAGTACACGTATAATTCCCGGTCTTGAAACACAACAAAATTCTCTATTTTCAACAAAAAAAATCTCAAAAATTGTTGCTAATTGAAGAGGAATAACAGCACCAAATAAGTTTAAATTTTGTTTGGTATTCTCAATAGGTAAAGGAGAATGACATGACTGTCATAGAAGTTAAAAATTACACTGCTGAAAGAATGCAAAAGTCGATTGAGACTTTGAAAGCCGATCTCTCTAAGGTTCGTACTGGGCGCGCTCATACCGGCATACTTGATCATGTGATGGTGGATTATTATGGTTCGCCAACCAACATCACCCAAGTAGCTAACGTGACCTTGATTGATGCACGTACAATCGGCGTGCAGGCTTGGGAGAAGAAAATGATCACGACTATCGAAAAAGCGATACGTGATGCCGATTTAGGTTTAAATCCATCGACTCAAGGCGATATGATCCGTGTGCCAACACCGGCACTCACAGAGGAACGCCGCAAAGAAATGGTGAAGTTGGTTAAGACTGAAGGTGAAGACGCGAAAATTGCTATTCGCAATATCCGGCGTGACGCGAATGAGTCTTTAAAAAAATTAGTAAAAGATAAGGTTTGTTCGGACGATGAAGAGCGCCGTGCTCAAGATGATATTCAAAAACTAACTGATAAGTCTGTTTCAGAAATTGATAAATTATTGGCTGACAAGGAAAAAGAAGTTTTGACCGTATAGAGTGTGACCAATAAATTCTCTCTCCTTCATTATGGATATACATGGTTCACATTAGCTCTACAAAAAAAATTCCAGTTGTTGGCTTGGTTCCACATCATATTGCCATCATTATGGATGGCAATGGTCGTTGGGCGACCAAGCGGTTTTTGCCGCGCGTCGCTGGTCATGCAAAAGGGGTGGAAGCTGTACGGGGAATAGTTGAAGCTTGTATTAAGCGAAATATTAAATACTTAACTTTGTTTGCGTTCAGTTCTGAAAATTGGCGTAGGCCCGCCGAGGAAGTTTCAATGCTGATGCGGCTTTTTGTTACTGCTCTTGAGAGAGAAGTTTCAAAAATGCATGCTAACGACGTTCGGTTGAAAGTTGTTGGCGATTTATCCCGTTTTGATGCTCAATTGCAAAAGATGATTCGGACTGCAGAAACAAAAACAGCAAACAATAAAGGCCTAACGGTTACTATTTGTGCCAACTACGGCGGGCGATGGGATGTTGTTCAGGCATTTAATCGTTTTCAAATGAGTAGTAACTCTGGAGAGATGATAACCGAAGATCAACTTGCTCCTTATTTGTCTATGGCATATGCGCCAGAACCAGATTTGTTTATTCGTACTGGTGGAGAAACCAGAATATCCAATTTTTTATTATGGCAACTTGCATATAGTGAGTTGTATTTCTCCGATACATTTTGGCCGGATTTCGATGCTTTGGCGCTCGATGAAGCCATTAACTCTTATCAAGTCAGAGAGCGGCGGTTTGGGCGGACGAGCTCACAATTGACGGATCAACTATCGTAACCTCAATAAGGCCAATCGATGCTTAAAACTCGTGTAATTACAGCATTGGTGCTGCTTGCTATTTTATTTCCTGTTTTGTATTCTGGCTCTATGCTGGCATTTGCTGCTGTGTCTACGTTGTTTTTTGGTGCAGCTATGTGGGAAAGCCAACGATTATTCAAGAAGCCGGCTCCTGTACTGATGGCGGTCATCTGGGCTAGCTTGTTTCTCTATATTCTACTAAGTAATATCTCACTTTCTAAGCCAGCGTTACCTCTTTTATTTGTTGTATGCGTTCTTTTTTGGTGCGTAAGATTGGTTCCTTCATTGGTATTTGGTTTGCCCGTCGTGGCCAGTTATTCTAGCGGCATATTAAGCGGTATGTATGCGGTAAATATTTTTGGATGCTTCGTGGCAATGGCTGTTTTGTTTTTACACTCTCCAGGTTTTTTGTTTTCTACAATGGCAATTGTATGGGTCGCGGATATAGGGGCATATTTTTCAGGGAAAGCGTTCGGCAAACATAAGCTTGCGCCTACGATCTCGCCCGGCAAATCATGGGAAGGTGCGATTGGTGGTTGGATTTTAGTATTGATTTTTGGTGCTGGTAGTACGGCAATCTCAGTATTTCATGATACTGCGCCAACGCAAATTTTTGAGAGATTTGGTTGGGTTGGATTTGTTGCTGTAATGACGACTCTTTCTGTCGCTAGCGTAGTTGGAGATTTATTTGAGTCTTTACTTAAGCGTCGTGCTGGGATGAAGGATAGCAGCGCATTGTTGCCCGGTCACGGTGGTGTATTAGATAGGATCGACGCCTTAATACCAGTAATTCCGATTGTGGCTTTTTTGGATTTGTGGTGGAAGTGACGATGGTAATTTCTCAAAAAAAAGTACAAAGAGTTTGTGTATTGGGTTCTACCGGTTCCATTGGTGTGTCAACTTTAGATGTGATCGCAAGGCATACGAATCAATACAAAATTTTTGCGTTGACCGCACACAGCCAGATTCATAAGTTGGTGGAACAATGTGAACAGTTTCGGCCAGAAGTAGTGGTGGTAGGTTCCGCCGGCGCTGCAGCTCAATTGCAAATGCTGTTACTTGAAAAAAAATTGCCTATTGAAATCCTGTATGGGCCAAACGCTTTGTGTGAGGTGGCCCGGTCAGATAGGTGTGATGTGGTTATGGCAGCAATTGTTGGTGCAGCAGGTCTACCACCATCTTTGGCAGCCGCAGATGCAGGCAAAAAGGTGTTGCTGGCGAACAAGGAGGCGCTGGTAATGTCAGGGCAATTGTTCATTGATGCCATTCAAAATAGCGGAGCAATTTTATTACCGATTGATAGTGAACATAATGCTATTTTTCAATGTTTGCCTCAGCCATATAATCGCTGTCCATCTGATCATGGCATTCATAAAATTATCCTTACCGCGTCAGGCGGACCATTTTTAACGCGAGATATTACATCACTGGATAATGTTACTCCAAACGAAGCAGTGGCACATCCGAATTGGGTGATGGGTAAAAAAATATCTGTTGATTCGGCTACGATGATGAACAAAGGTTTGGAGGTTATCGAAGCACATTGGTTATTTGCGACTCCGGCCGAACAAATTGAAGTATTGATTCACCCGCAAAGCGTGATTCACTCGATGGTTTCATATAAAGATGGTTCTGTTTTAGCGCAGTTAGGGAATCCTGATATGCGCACGCCGATAGCGTTTGGACTTGCTTATCCTGATCGAATTGACTCTGGTGTTGTGCCACTTGATTTAACTAAAGTGATGCAGCTTAATTTTCAGGCGCCGGATTTTAATCGGTTTCCATGCCTTTCCTTGGCCTATTCCGCATTAAAGGCAGGCAGGTCAGCGCCAATTATATTGAACGCAAGTAATGAAGTCGCTGTCCAAGCATTCTTGGATGGAAAAATCGGTTTCAGAATGATAGATCAAATCATCGCGCGCATTATGGATCGCATGCCTTTATCGAACGTTCTGGATTTAGGCAGTATTCTTGAGTGCGATCAACAAACGCGCGCTTTAACGAATGAAATTATCTCAACATGATGCTTTTGCAAACCATTTTTGCCTTTGTTGTAGCGCTAGGCTTGCTAGTAACCATACATGAGCTCGGACATTTTCTCGTTGCGCGGTGGTGTGGAGTCAAAATTTTACGTTTTTCAGTCGGGATGGGAAAAGTTATTTTTTCCCGTAAGCTTGGTGCTGATCAGACAGAATGGGCGATATCAGCGCTGCCGCTAGGCGGCTATGTGAAAATGCTAGACGCTAGAGAACAAGATGTCAGCCAGATGTCAGAGCAAGATTTGCCTCGTGAATTTTCTCGGCAGTCGGTCTGGAAACGAATTGCGATTGTAGCGGCCGGGCCGATCGCTAACTTCATGTTTGCGATTGTACTTTTTGCTGCTTTATACATGTATGGGATACCCGAACCAATTGCCAAAATTCGTGTTCCATCTGAAGCATCTACTGCGTATATGGCAGGTCTTCGCCAAGGCGATATTATTACCAGCGTAAATAAAGAGAATATTCAGACTTGGCCAGAACTTCGCTGGAAACTATTGCAATTAGGATTGGAAAAATCTGACGCAAGAATTGGTATCAAGAGAATTAATAAAGATAGGTTGACTAGCTTTGATGAGATGGAAATCGTTCTGCCATTAAGTCATCTTACAAATAAAGATTTAGAAGCCGATTTTATTTCAAAAATAGGTTTTTCTGTCGCTCGTCCAAATGCCATTTTAGGGCTGGTAACAGAAAGTGGCCCCGCAAGTTTGGCGGGTTTAAAAGATGGCGATGAAATTCTCTCCGTAAATGGGAAGCCGTTGCTTGATGGATTGGAATTCACGGAAATCATTAATGCCTCTGCAAATAAACCATTGCTTTTACTTGTTAAACAAGCGGCTCAGGAGTTTGAAGTAAGCATCACGCCAGAGTTGCAAGAAGTAAATGGGCAAAAGATTGGTCGGGTTAAGGTGCAGTTAATGTTGACACCGGAAATGATTACCACCTCTTTAAGTCCAATGGATGCGATCTATAAAGGGACAGAAAAAACTTGGGAAACAAGTATTCTCACTTTTAAGATGTTGGGCAGAATGTTAGTTGGAGATATTTCCTGGAAGAATGTTACTGGACCAATTACGATTGCAGATTATGCTGGCCAAACTTCCCGCACGAGCATGATTAGTTATTTTAGTTTTATCGCTCTCATCAGCATTAGTTTGGGAGTGATGAATTTGCTGCCTATTCCTGTGTTGGATGGTGGGCATTTGTTGTATTATTCGCTGGAAGTTTTGACAGGGAAACCCGTGTCAGAAAGGTTCAGTGAAATGGCGCAACGTGTTGGCGTTGCTTTGTTGATGAGTTTGATGGCGCTGGCTTTTTTTAATGACATAGTAAGACTAGTGTCATAATGATCAGTTTGATCAGTTTGAAACTGCATCTTCCCGGTAGAAATATTGAGAAAAAATAATACCTAATGAAATTACATATCGAGAATTTTACTTTGCCAACTTTACGTCTCCATGTTCTAGCGCTTGCTGCGCTTTCACTTTGTACTGGACAAGTTTTGGCGATTGAGCCTTTCACTGTGAAAGATATTCGCGTCGAAGGGCTACAGCGAACAGAAGCGGGAACTGTGTTTAGTTATTTACCAGTTCGTGTCGGTGAACGATTTGATGACGCAAAAAGCATCACTGCAATCAAGTCTCTTTATGCAACCGGATTTTTTAAAGACGTTCAGATAGAAGTTCAGGATGGTGTATTAATTGTACTGCTCGATGAGCGACCATCGATTGCTGCAGTGGACTTTACCGGCACTAAAGAATTTGAGAAAGATGCGTTAATAAAAGCGCTGAAAGATATCGGCGTAGGTGAAACGCGTATTTTTGATAAGGCAACTGTTGATCGCGCTGAACAAGAATTAAAGCGGCAATATCTTTCTCGTGGTTTGTATGGAATGCAGATTACGACCACGATTACTCCTATTGAACGTAATCGTGTCAATGTGACTTTCGCTGTTGACGAAGGTGATATTGCAAAGATAGCGCAAATTAATATCATCGGAAACCAAGCATTTTCCGATAGCGAATTGCGTGAACTGATGGCCTTAAATACGCCAACTTGGTTCAGTTGGTACACCAAAGCAGATCAATACTCGAAACAAAAATTGTCTGGCGATATCGAAAGTATTCGATCGTTTTATCAAAATCGAGGCTATATTGAAATGCAGGTGGAATCAACTCAAATTTCGATTTCTCCTAACAAAAAAGAAGTTTTCATTACTGTAAATATTGTTGAAGGTGATAAATATACAGTGTCGGATATCAAGCTCGACGGAGAAGTTTTTGGCCGTGAAGCTGAATTAGCGTCATTGTTGCTTTTAAAGCAGGGGGATATTTACAATGCCGCTAGATTGACAGAAAGCACTAAGAGAATTTCAGAACGCATGGGAAATTTTGGTTATGCTTTTGCAAATGTAAATGCGAACCCTCAAATTGATAAAGAGAAAAAAGAAGTCGCATTTACGGTATTCGTTGATCCAGGTAAGCGTGTTTACGTTCGTCGTATTAATCTTGCGGGTAATACCAGAACTAGAGATGAAGTAATTCGTCGTGAATTCCGTCAATTTGAAAGTTCTTGGTATGACAACGATAAAATTAAAATATCGAGAGACCGCGTAGATCATCTTGGCTATTTTAAAGAAGTGACTATTGAAACTCCTGAAGTGGCAACGAGTACGGATCAAATTGATGTCAACCTGACCGTCACTGAAAAACCTACCGGAAATATCATGGTCGGTGCCGGATATTCAAGCGCTGAAAAATTAACGTTGACTGGCCAGATTCAGCAAGTAAATGCGTTTGGTAGCGGTGACACTATCGGTTTAGACATTAATACGAGTAAATTTAATCGTACGATTGCTGTTTCACACTTTGATCCTTATTTCACGGATTACGGCGTAAGTCGCAGTACGGATCTGTATGTCCGAACATCACTACCCCCCGTTGGCAGTATTGGGTACTATAAAATTCAATCTTCTGGCGGTAACGTCCGTTTCGGTGTGCCATTTTCTGAAGTCGATACCGTGTTATTTGGTGTCGGTGTTGAGCGTACAAAGATTAATACCTATCCCGGTAGCCCGGACCGTTACCTTCAGTATGTCGCTACTTATGGTACTGACGTGATTAAGGATAGATTATCTACTGGTTATGGTATCGGAACTGCAATAAACACAACGCTACCACTCTCGGTTGCTTGGCAAAGAGATAGCCGCGATAATGTGTTAACACCATCTATTGGTCGCTATCAACGCGCCAATGTTGAAGTGGCTGCTATCGGAAGCTTCAAATATTATCGTGCTATTTATCAGCAACAATATTTCAAACCAGTATATCGCTCCGTGATTCTCGCAGTGAATGGTGAATTTGATTATGGACATGGGCTAAGTGGCAATCCTTACCCGTTATTTAAGAATTTTTATGCTGGCGGAATAGGCTCGGTGCGCGGATTCGAAACCTCCTCTTTGGGGAGTAAAACGCCTAATGGAGACTCGTTAGGCGGCGCGTCCAGATTATTGGGTAATGTAGAATTGCAAGTCCCGTTCCCAGGGGCAGATAAGTCTTTGCGGATGTTTACTTTCTTCGATATTGGTAATGTCTTTGATGAAGGCCAGAAAATTCAATTTAGTGATTTGCGTTACTCCGTTGGTCTTGGTATAAGCTGGATATCACCGGTAGGACCTTTGAAGTTAAGTTTTGGTCGAGCGCTGAATGCTAAAGTGAATTTACTTGACCCTACACAAAGCGACAAGAAAAAGGGATTTGAATTCCAGTTGGGTGCAGGTTTCTAGCGTGTTATCGTAGCGTTCGGTTTGCTTTAGTTTGTCTTAGTTTGCATTATGGAGATTATTTTGAGTCAACTTACTACCCCGTCCAAATTGTTACAACGCCTGATGGTTTGTGCGGCTTGTTTTGTCAGCTATGCTCAGGTGCATGCGCAGGATTCTAAAGTAGCCATTTTTGATTCACAACGCGTCATGCGTGAATCAAATCAAGCCAAGGCGGCTGAAGCTAAAATCGAACAAGAGTTTTCAAAGCGCAGCAAAGAATTAGTTGAAGGTGCCGCAAAAATTAAGGCGATGGCAGAGAAACTGGACAAAGATGCCCCGGTAATTTCTGATTCAGATCGCTTTAAGCGCCAGCGTGACTTGACTGATATGGATCAAGATTTTAAACGCAAACAGCGTATTTTTACTGAAGATCTGAATCAGCGCAAGAACGAAGAACTTGCTGCTTTAGTTGATCGTGCGCAAAAAGCAGTGAAACAAATCGCTGAGGCAGAGAAGTACGATATCGTTTTGCAGGACGCTGTGTATTTTAATCCTCGCGTCGATATAACCGATAAAGTAATTAAAGCGCTCGCCAAGTAAATACCATGACCATCACAGGCATTCGACTGGGAGAATTGGTCGATCGCTTCGGTGGTCAATTAATTGGTAATCCCGAAACGCAGATCACTGGCATTGCTCCTTTGAGTGATGCTGATGAGCGACACGTAACATTTTTATCCAATCCGAAATTACGCGTCCAAGCGGAATCAACTCGTGCGACCGCATTGATTTTATCTGATGCGAATCATTTGCAATTAGGCGATATTTATTCTGGGGCTAGAATCATTACGCCAGAGCCTTACGTCTATTTTGCCCTCGTAGCGCAATATTTTGCGGCACTAAAAGCGATTCCTGCGCCAGTAGGAATTCATTTAAGGGCAAGTGTGAGCCCACACGCAGTCGTTGCCGATAGTGCCAGCATCGCTGCGCATGTTGTGATTGAGGCCGAAGCTGTTATCGGTGAAAATGTCGTCATCGGAGCGGGATCAGTCATCGGGCGGGGCGTTACAATTGCTGATGGTTCACTCTTGTATGCCAACGTGACTATCTATGATTACTGTGTAATTGGCCAGCGTTGTATCATTCATTCGGGCGCTGTCATAGGAGCAGATGGTTTTGGTTTTGCCAACCAGCGTGGGCTATGGATCAAAATACCGCAAACAGGGCGCGTGTTGATTGGAGATGATGTCGAAATCGGCGCCAATACCAGTATTGATCGCGGTGCCTTGGCTGATACCGTAATTGAAGAGGGTGTAAAGCTCGATAACCAGATACAGATTGGTCACAATTGCCATATTGGCGCTCACACAGCAATGGCCGGATGCGTTGGCGTAGCGGGTAGCGCAAAAATTGGTCAATATTGTACATTTGGTGGGGCTGCGATGATACTCGGGCACCTCACCATTGCGGATCGCGTGCATATTTCTTCTGGCAGTATGGTCACACGTTCGATCTTGGAAGCCGGGCAATATACGGGGTTCTATCCACTGGCAAAAAATGCAGATTGGGAGAAAACGGCCGCGATCGTCAAAAATCTAGGAAGCATGCGGGAAAAAATCCGCCAACTCGAAAAAACAATTAAAACACTCATAGAAAATAATGATGAATAGTCTCGATATCAATCAAATCAAACAATATTTGCCACACCGCTACCCATTTTTACTGGTTGACCGCGTATTGGACTGGGAAAGCGGCAAGCGTATTACCGCAATCAAAAACGTGACCATTAATGAAGAGTTTTTTAACGGTCACTTCCCGAACAAACCTGTCATGCCGGGTGTGTTAATGATAGAGGCGATGGCGCAGACCGCCGCTATATTATCTTTTCTCACTATGGGAAAAAAACCTGATGAAAATACTATCGTGTATTTTGTCGGTATTGACGGAGTTCGCTTCAAGCGCCCAGTTGGACCTGGCGATCAATTAAAAATGGATATAGAAATTACGCGTGTCTCACGTGGCATCTGGAAATATTTGGCAAAAGCGACGGTAGATGGTCAGTTGGCAGTTGAGGCTGAATTAATGTGCACCTTGCGTACTGCCGATGATGCTGCGCCAGAAACGGCTACTATTACAACGAATACTGTCACTGCGGGGTAAAAATGGCCATTCATGCAACGGCATTGATTGATCCTAGAGCACAGCTCGATAGCACGGTCGAGGTAGGTGCGTATTCGATTATTGGTCCCGATGTCAGCATTGCCTCCGGCACTAAAATTGGGCCGCATGTGGTGATTGAAGGGCATACGACGATAGGCTGCGACAATACTTTTTTCCAGTTTTCATCAATCGGCGCGGCACCGCAAGACAAGAAGTATGCCGGTGAGCCGACGCGCCTGGAGATCGGTGATCGCAACGTCATCAGAGAATTTTGTACCTTCAATCTCGGCACAGCCCAGGATGTTGGTGTAACAAAATTAGGTAATGACAATTGGATTATGGCGTATGTGCATATCGCGCATGATTGCCAGGTCGGCAATAACACCATATTTGCCAATAATGCGGCATTAGCCGGTCATGTACATATTGGTGACTGGGTTATCTTAGGCGGGTTTTCGAATATTCATCAATTCTGCCAAGTTGGCCCCCACGCCATGGTTGGTATGAGTACCAGCCTGACTCAGGATGTACCGCCGTTTGTCATGCTTAACGGTAATCCAGCCGCCGCTCACGGGATTAACACCGAAGGGTTGAAACGTCGCGGTTTTAGCCGTGAACAAATTACCGCTATCCGGCAAGCATATAAATTATTATATAAATCCGGATTGACGCTTGAACAGGCGAAAGTGGCGATCGATCAGGAAATCGCAGCATTAAGCCAAGAACAACAGCCGCATGTTCAGTTATTTCGTGATTTTCTCGATGCTGCTACACGCGGCATCGTGCGTTAAACATCATTAATACAAATAAGAAAACGTCAAACGTGCCTCCAAAAATTACCATTGCCATGGTCGCCGGAGAAGCCTCCGGTGACCTGTTGGCAAGTCGCTTATTGTCAGGATTAAGGCCGCAATTACCTATTGCCCTGATGCACGGCATTGGTGGCTCCAAGATGGCTGAATATGGCTTCGTCAGCGATTGGCCGATGGAGAAGCTATCTGTGATGGGGCTGTTTGAAGTGCTGGCACATTACCGTGAGATCTCTGGCATACGCAAGCAACTTACTCAGCAGTTGTTGGATGAGAAACCGGATGTTTTCATCGGTGTCGATGCGCCTGATTTCAATCTGGATCTAGAAATTCGCTTGAAGCAGGCAGGTATCCCAACCATGCATTACATCAGCCCGTCTATCTGGGCATGGCGCGGTGGTCGCATTAAAAAAATTGCGCAAGCCGTTTCACACATGCTGGTAGTTTTTCCGTTTGAAGAGGCGATTTATCGCGAAGCCGGCATTCCAGTTACCTATGTCGGTCATCCTTTGGCGCAAGTTATTCCGTTAGAACCTGATGTCGCAGCGGCGCGTAATGAGCTTGGCATTGCGCAAGACGCGACTGTCGTGACGATATTGCCTGGTAGTCGTCTGTCCGAGATCAAGCACAATACTGAAGCCTTCATCGCCGCAGCTAAAATTTTATGTGAGCGAGATCCTCAGATTCAGATTCTGGTTCCTATGGTC
>JACMRF010000104.1 GCA_014376575.1 Undibacterium sp. | reverse complement strand
TGTCGCCACTGCGGATCGCTCAGGCTATGTGACGCGGTAAGCAAAACGGCACCGTCATTAATCACGACACGGCGACCTATCTTCACTTTATCGTGCAGAGCAATTTCACATCTACCCAAAGAGGTTTGATCATCAACGGTTAAGTTGTACAGATCACCTTGAATGTTGGCCTTACCGAGCACGACCAATCGGCCAATCTGCGCGCCCTTTATCCGAAACAACACGGGTCTAATCAGAAGGTTGACCAAAGCAAAAAAGAGGAACAATCGTTTTGCCATAACTACGAACCAACGGCGCAGTTTGCTGGGCCGTTCACGGTGTTTCCATAGGTAAGCAATATCGTCTAGCACGCTGTACCTACCTCACTCAAAAGTCGCTTAAGAGTGTTGACATGCGCCGTGATTCGATGTGGTTGATACCAATTCCAAGCCGCAGATCCAATATTTCGGACCATACCGTGTTGTGTAGCCCCCAAAGGAAGCCCAGCCAGATAGTGAGTTCCCGCCATCAGTCCATCTGATGGTGCATAGTGTTTGGAAATTAATACTGGGCATACCCCATGTGCGCAGTAAGCAGCGAATACACTGCTCTTTGCTACATAGTCGACGGGATATGCCAAAATACCAAGCATGGCATTTGAAAGTTGTTTACTCACTTCTGCAGCTTCAAGGCGCCCGTGCTGCACCACACCTGCATTTGTCAATGCTGAAGACAAAATGGGATCATTAATTATGGGACCGATATCGTGCAGCTCAAAACCTCGCTCACGCGCCCACGAAAACAAAACGCTACCCGCAGCACGATATGCGGCAGTTCGCAATGCCGCACTTCCAAAAATGACAATCGTTGAGGCACGCTCGAACAAAAAAGTCGGCATTTCGCCTACGGTAGAGAATACTGGTAGTACAGCATTCGGTTTGTCGCCGGCAAACCGGCGCAGCCACTGGGCGGAAGCCTGACGATTTGTTATCCAGAAGTCCGACATTACGGCTAAGCGCTGAGCAATATATCTTTGCATAGGAGAAAGCCAGAAAGCAGACCCGGAAGGTGGCCCAAAGGCGTAGAGCTCATGGAAGAAAATGCCCAGAGTACCACCATTAAGGAGATCAGTTCTGATTTTTTGCAGTACCCAAAAGGGCGCCCCACGTTTGGCATATCCATATCCAGAATAGTGAAGTAGATAAGGCCTATTTGACTGTAAATTTAGAACTAAACTTCTTTCAAACGGAAATTTAGAAGCGTCTTTTTGATGTGATAGACACACATCAGCGTAATCCAAAACCCCTCCATGTTTTGGTGGATACAAATGAATAAAATTGCTCATTAAAACCTAACTAGTCGTTGAGCTGCGGCACCCGAAAGCGTACTGCCGTATGGGTAAATATTCGCGAAGCTATGCTTGCTGGAATACGCTGTGAAAACAATTCCAATCTATTGACAAATGACTTCGGTAACAACTTCAAAAGCCACTCCAGCTTTATATGTCCATTAGTGAGCGGGTTTGTAAATAAAAGAGTTTTTTCAATTTGGAGTCCAATATTTTTTGCAAATAATTGAATTTCTTTGGTGTGCAATAAAAAAATGTGATTTTCGGAGTTGGGGCCAAACTCAGCATCTTCATACTTGCTAGGATCAGCACAATCTGAAAACATTGGCAAATCATTTCGAAAATAGGCACCATTGGGAGTGGTCATAATAATGTAACCACCTGGTTTTACTAAAGTCGAAATTTTTTTCAAAAAGTCGTCAGGATGTGCTGTGTGCTCGATAACCTCGGTAATTAGTACGGCATCGAAAAGGGTAGGGAATTTGAGTTCAAACGCATTTCCTGGCGCAAAAATTATGCTTCCACTTTCATGCTTCATCTTTACATATTCTATTAAGTCAGATCTCAAATCGTTCCACGTAACCTGATATCCCAACTCTGCTAGCAGAAGCGAAAAATTACCCTGCGCACCCGCAACATCAAGGATCGTTGCGTGGGGAGCCAAAACCTCCTGAATCAAATTGAAAGTATGCCTCTGACGATTCTTGTATGCATAAACATAACCTAAATTAGAAGGCTTACCATAAATTTCCTCTAAGTCATAAGCATATGATAGCTTCCACGACTCAGGCCAATTTGATTTTGGAATAATATTTTTCATGCAGTTTCCCCGATACGGTTAGTACTGTTCAAGACGCAACGCATCGACACTACAAGATTGAAACTATTTTTAATATAATGTCGAATATTAGCATCTATGCGTTTTGAATAAAAAATCAAAACAATAATACAGTACAAATTATTAAAATGACAATAATACTTTTTTAATATTCAAAAATAGGAATCGAAGCATAAAAATTCTTTTTAATTATTTACCATAAATTCTAGCTGTAATTTTAGAGAGCTTCAGTAATAATCTAGATACATGAAGTCTAATTGATCCATGCGATCTTATTAAAGTGTTACTTTTTCTCCAGTAATCAGAATGTGCCACACCATAAGTACGGCCTTTCACTGTATCGATAAAATAAGTACTTTTCCAAGGTTTCGGCTGCCCCAACGCGTGACTCATCATTCGTGCTCCTGGTTTGAACGCCATCGCCTCTTTACCCATGACAGATGTGATTCCTCCATAAGCTTCCACACATGAATTCAAAGCATCCTGATCAGTTTTGCTAAATAAATAAAAGTCAGATAATTTTTCAGGTGGCATTTTTACACCTTTGAGTGCCGACATCTGCAGTCCACCAATGTCATCAGCCATAGCGATCTGCATTTTTTGCCACTGACTAATAAACTGGAAGTCTTTTTTGGCAACACCAATGAAGCCACCATTAACATATTCGGACACCTTGAATCTTAGTTCAAAATTATATCGAGAGAAATATTTTCTCCAGCTTAACCGTCGAGGGTGATTTTCTGATAACGGGGAATTCACATCCTCGCAAAGAGCCACGCCATGCATAACCCATTCGTCAAATAATTGCCAACTAGCCTCCACACAAATATCTGGGTCAAAATAGTAAATAGCTTCGGCATCCCGCGCTGGCCCCTTTAGTAACTCCAGCATAAAGTCTGGCTTATAGTTAGTAAGATGGTGACCGGTAGTGAGAGGAATAAAATATAAATTTAACCCATCAGCTACTTTTAGAGCGGACACGTTTTTCAATTGCTCTAGATCACCAATAGACATAAGATTCGGCCACTCAGGGAGAGTACCTCGATAACCAGCATAAATGCTTCCTCGAAAGCCACTTAAATAAAGTGAGTTCGTCAATGCAGCTAGGCCATGATGGTAATCACCTTCAAATAACGTGCAAATGGAAGATTTCATTTGGATAAAGTCAATTGATATTGGTAACACGCTAGCATAGAGAATCCAGTCAACTCTCTAAGCTCGCTTTGTTTGAGAATGTATACCGGCAAGGAGAGGATTATTCGTATAAGCCTATCTAGCATTTTATTTTTTACTTGCAGTTTTCGGTAGATCCCTGTCCGGCGAGTAATTTCCCATAGTTTGGTTCGCATGTTAAGCGGTTCATATCGAAAATCTATTAGTTTCCAATTTGCTTTGATCGCTATTTCCTCTAACGATTTTCTATTCCAGCGCGTGAGATGGTGGGGAGGCTCATCAAGTATGTCCGCCCCACCATAAAGGCGGGATGCCCGTTTGTCGCTCGGTACTGCGACCCATAAACACGTTGTAGGAGCGGCTATCAGCATTGCAAACCTAAATAGGGTCGTAGGGTCATCCATGTGCTCCAGAACATGAAAAGCGGTAATGTGAGCGGCTCTGCTTGGTGTTATTTTCATTGAAGCAGTCACTTCGTCGTCTAAAACCTCGGCAACGATTCCCTCTCGCCTCGCCTGAACAACGGCATCCAGGGAGAAATCGAATCCACAGACGTTCTTAGTTTTATCAGCAATCGAAATCAGAAATTTACCGTCCCCACAACCATAGTCAACAACGAGATCATTTGAGTTTATATAATGCTTAACAAAATTGAACTCCCATCGGGACGTAGGAAATAATTTTAAGTTTGAATATAGAATTGAATACCATGCTGCATTTGGAGCGATAAAAGGATTTGCATACTCAAGTTTACAATTTAGACACTTTCGCACTTCATACTTCGATGCGATTTCACTTAAATTTTTCGTTAATTCATTTGATACTGCAATATTATTTTTAATATACAAAGCGTGCTGCACTTCAACATCGATTTTCTTAACAATCTCAAATTTTTTATCTGTACAGGCTGGGCATTCATTTTTCATATTTATATACGAGTATTTTTTTTGACCATAATAAAAATACCAAAACTTAGGTGTAGTAAGTAAGCTAACAATTGCATTACTAAAGCGTAAATACCTGCCATAAGTATGGTGTCAACTCTAAAGCAAATAAGAAATAAGATTTGCGCAAATATTAAAAATGGCCAGATAACGAGTGGAGGTACAAAGAGATTTCTTACGGAGTTTAAGCCGTAGGCAGTACCCGCCAAGAGGCCCATACAACTTCCAGCCGCAATCACAGTCAGCTCAAGAGAAAGATCTTTGTAGTCTTTACCGAGTATCCAGAGAATTTGATGCGGAAATAGCCAGATCAAGGAAGTTATGAGTATTGTAAATACAAGCAAGATTACCTGAATTTGTATAAATCTGCGGACCAGAAGCTTATTATTTATAGGCAAACGTGCATACCTTGGAATTATTAGACTACCAATTAGTACACTTAGAATAGTGAGAAGTACAGCGAGACGACTGAGCGCACCAATTTGCGCGACTCCCTCAGTGGTGCCGAAGATCGATATGAGCCAAACTGTCAGTTGACCGGAAATGCTGTAGTAGAGAGCCCCCGGCATTACCCGCTTTACGGTCGTAATGATCTCGTTGCGAATTTCTGGAACTGGTTGTTGGGAGCGATCCGCATACCGGTCCGATATTTTTCGCATCCGCAAATTGCTCCAGAACTGAGTACACCCTGCGCATATTATTGCTACCGCAGCCAATGGATATATAAATAATGTGGGAACAAGAAGAATCAGACGCCCAGCAGTGGTAATTATCTGGATTTTTTGCAAAGGTGCAATATCCTGGTTTATTTTTGGCGCAATTTCAAGCAGAGAACTCGATAACGTCACCAAAAAGGTAATCACCAAAGATGTAACGATCAACCCGGACATTAGCCAATCCGCATTGTGCCGATACAGTAGGCACAGTAATATTGGTATTGAGATTACGAGGCTAAAAAGGGAAAACTCTCGCCGCAGAAACATGCCAGTGGCTATAACTTTTCCAAGTTTTACTTTGTCTTGCCAAACCTTGCCTCCTTGGAACATAACACCAGTCGCTATACCGCCGTCCGCAAGAAGTGTCATCATTCCGAGCATCGTATTTGCGAGTGTGTATAAAGCGTATTCCTGGATTGGCAGCAGGCGTATTACAACTATTCCACACAAAAACGCGAATATCTGGACAATAAACTGCGCCGAACTGGTTGTCACAATCAGTTTGAGCCAATGATAAATTCTATCTGTCTGAGATGTTGCCATCTTCTTGAATACTAATTTCATTCGAGTAACTGCTATTGACAGACGATGCGAAGTCAATGCGGTAGCGGTTTCACCTTGCTTTAAGCAGATTTAACTTCATTAAACACGCGGCTTCATGATGAAGTAATTTATTGATCGAGTGATTATCGTTAACAGCAGAGTTTTGCATTGGATAATTTGGAATTAATTCGCGCTACGTCCAATCGCAATGTATTTAATTGCCATCTCTCTGGCTATAACAGGCTCATATAGATTGCGACCATCAAAAATTATTGGGGTAATCATGGCGGCCTTCAACGCCGACCAGTTCGGGCTGCGGTAGGCCTTCCACTCGGTCACGATGATCAGGGCATCTGAACCCTGAACAGCCTCCATGGGTTCGGCCACAAAACTAATGTGATCGAGCAAGGCCGTTGCATCGGCCAAGTCCAGCGCCAGCACGCGGCGCGCTTCTTTTTCGGCCACGGGGTCATGCGCACGGATTCGGGCACCGGCGCGCAGAAGCGCACCAATGATGACGCGGCTGGGCGCATCGCGCATGTCGTCCGTGTTCGGTTTGAAGGCAAGGCCCCATAGGGCAAAGGTTTTGCCCTGCAGGTTGCTGCCGTATTCGGCAAACACATTGTTGACTATCACTTGTTTTTGGTCATTGTTGACGTCTTCTACCGCCTCCAGCACGCGCTGGGTTCGACCGTACTCCCGTGCGGTACGAACCAAGGCCTGCACGTCTTTGGGGAAGCAGCTGCCGCCGTAGCCGGTACCAGCGTACAAGAAGCTGTAGCCAATACGTGGATCCGAGCCTATGCCCTGTCGCACCATTTCAATGTCTGCGCCTACTTTTTCAGCCAGGTTGGCCAGGTCGTTCATGAAGCTGATGCGGGTGGCTAGCATCGCGTTGGCGGCATATTTGGTGAACTCGGCGCTTCTAACGTCCATGACGCGGGTGCGCTCGTGGTTACGATTGAAAGGGGCGTACAGCAACCGCATAGTAGCCAGAGCTTGCTGGCCAACAGTATCATTACCAACACCCAATACTATGCGGTCTGGGCGGGTGAAGTCTTCAACTGCGGCACCCTCTTTGAGGAATTCGGGGTTTGATACCACGGAAAAGCTTGGTCGCGTGGGTTGCCGGTCAGTACCCGTAATAACAGCCTCAATAGATTCAGGAAAGCGTTGGGCTAGTTCTGCATTTATGACTGCCGCAACCTTGTCTGCCGTGCCCACAGGTACTGTTGATTTGTCCACCACAACAGTAAAGCCCGTCATGTGCTTGCCGATATTACGGGCAGCAGACAGTACGTATTGCAGGTCGGCGCTACCGTCTTCATCAGGTGGTGTGCCTACTGCAATAAACTGTACGCTTGCATGAGCAACACTGGCGGCTACATCTGTTGAAAAAGTCAACCTGCCTGCCTCTACATTGCGGGCAATCACCTCTTTCAGGCCGGGCTCGTAAATGGGCACGCCGCCGCTGTTGAGCAGATCAATCTTGGCTTGGTCCACGTCGAGGCAAAAGACGTTATTGCCCAGGTCGGCCATGCAGGCTCCGGTGACGAGTCCGACGTAGCCGGTTCCTATTATTGTGATGTTCATACTTTTAGTTAATGGGGTGTGGTGGCTTGCCAGGGGTTTGCCA
>JACMRF010000011.1 GCA_014376575.1 Undibacterium sp. | reverse complement strand
TTAAAAACAATTGTAAGGATTTAATATTCTCACCCAAGCTCGTTAGTTTTATTTATAATTTAGCACCAAAATTAAGTACAGGTTAATCGCAAAGTTAATCTGTATTTTTTGTTCCTACTCTCATCTGATTTTTTATTATGTTGGGTTATGTTCTAACCATAACGCAGTCAGTAGAAGTGGTGCATGACCATTTCATAGATAAAAACTGATGCAGCTATTAACCTTTAGTACCTTGTTCCCCAATACTGAGCGGCCTGGCCATGGTATTTTTGTGGAAACGCGATTGCGCCATTTAGTAGCAAGTGGCAAAGCAACTGCCCGTGTAGTCGCGCCGGTACCCTGGTTTCCGTTTACACATCACCGTTTTGGCACTTACGCCGGATTCGCCAAAGTACCCGAACGCGAAACCCGCTTCGGCCTGTCTGTTGAGCACCCACGTTATTTTTTACCGCCCAAAGTCGGCATGCATATTGCGCCAGACATGCTGGCACGCGCAGCACGGCCATGCATCGCACGGATGATCGATGAAGGGTATAACTTTGATCTCATCGATGCGCATTATTTTTACCCAGATGGTGTCGCTGCAACCAAACTAGGCAAGTACTTTAACAAACCCGTTGTCATTACGGCACGCGGATCAGATATCACCTTGCTTCCTCAATTTGCACGGCCAAGAAAAAAAATTCTGCAGGCTGCTTCAGACGCCAGTGGCATCATCACCGTCTGCAATGCCCTAAAAGACGAATTGATACGGCTTGGTGTGTCAGCTAAAAAAATAGTCTCGCTGCGTAACGGTGTTGATCTAAAGCTATTTCAACCCATTAACCGAGAAGTGAGCCGCCAATCTTTAGGGCTAAACCAATTTACCCTGCTCACGGTCGGGCATTTGGTGCCAGTAAAAGGCCACGCGCTCATTTTAAGGGCCTTGGTTTTGCTACCAGAAATGCGATTACTCATCGCCGGTGATGGCATACTCAGGCACACCCTGGAAAGAATGGCGATCGAACTTAAGGTATCTGATCGCGTACAATTTTTAGGCGCACTGAAACAAAACACACTAAAAACGTATTACGGCGCTACCGATGCGATGGTATTGGCATCGGAGCGTGAAGGTTGGGCCAATGTATTATTAGAAGCAATGGCGTGCGGCACACCGGTAGTGGCGAGCAGAGTATGGGGCACGCCAGAAGTCGTGGCGGCACCAGAAGCTGGCGTATTAATGGCCGAGCGCACACCACAAGCCCTTGCTTACGCGGTACGCTTGCTGCAAGATCAATACCCAGATCGGGCAGCAACACGCCGTTATGCAGAAAATTTTAGCTGGGAAGCGACAAGCAACGGGCAACTCAGTTTGTTTAACGACATTTTGCAGCGATAAGCAATCATAAACCGCGTACGTTATATCGCATAGTTAGCATACTGCAGCCAGTATTTTTTAATAACGCAGTATCTACGTGCGCAAACAAGGTATTTTTTAAATAAATAGGGGGAGTATATGGATATAACAGATATTCCATGCACTTCTTCAATAGCAACATACACAGCAACGACATCACAAACCAACACTGGCTTGCATGAGGAGAAAAAATGGAAAGCGCGCTTTGGTCAATTAATTTAGTGGCGCTCGTGTATCTATGTTTTTGGGCGATACGGCAAGATAAGCGAGATAAAGCAGATCTACAGAAGAAACCCACGAAGACAGATATTTAGGCGATTACATGCGTGACATTTTCTTACTTGCCGTTTTGCCCTTTCTGATTTATGCGATCTTCCAAAGCCCGTTTATTGGTTTAGGTTTATGGATATGGACGGCCTTGTTTAATCCAAACGGCTGGGTATATGGCATTGCTACAAGCATACGATATAACTTGTTATTTGCAGCGTTGACCATTTGCGTCTACCTGTTGTCAAAACAAAAATCAAAATTACAACTGGGGCCAATAGGTGTCCTCGTGATTTCGTTTTTGATTTGGACATGCTTTTCTACGATGGCAGGTATGGCACCGCCAGAAATCGCGTGGGATATCTGGACACGATTGGCCAAAACCATTGCTTTATTCGTTTTCATTATATTGATCATGGATAAAAAACTGCATATCGATTTCTTTCTTTGGTGCCTGATATTCTCTGTTGGGTTTTATGCGGCGGTAGAAGGTCTCAAGTATATTGCCAGCGGTGGCGGGCATCATATTGAGGGCATGGCTGGCCATGTGTTAGGGGACAGAAACGAACTGTCGATTGCGATGGCAATGCTGCTGCCAATCTGTTTTTACTTGCTAGGTGAATTTGGTCAAAAATCATGGATACTTAAATTCGGCTTCATCGGTTTGATCGTACTTCTCGTTACCGCCATTATCGGCACCAATTCGCGCGGTGGTATGGTGGCACTGGCTGCGGTGGGTGGATACCTGTTTATTAAGAGCAAACGAAAACTCCTCTTCGCCTTGCTATTTGTCTGTGTAGGCAGTGCGATGGTTGGGCTAATTCCTACCGAATGGTTTGACCGTATGAACACCATCAGCCAGGCGGAAGGTGATGCCTCGTTTATGGGGCGTGTGGTGGCATGGAAATTATCATTTATCCTGGCATCGCAGCACCCCTTTTTGGGCGGCGGCTTCAAGGCTTTGGAAACTGGCCAAGTGTGGTTTGCGCTCTCACAAGATTTTTCTCAATACTCTTTCTTTTACACAGGGACAGCAGTCCCTAGCCCTTATCTCGCCCGCGCCGCCCATAGCATTTATTTTCAGGTCTTAGGGGAACACGGCTTTGTTGGATTATTCATTTTTTTAGCGTTTCTCAGCTTGTCGTTTTTTAAAGCGGGGGAAGTTGCCAAAAAAGTGCGTGATGCCCAAGGACCAGAATGGATGATCAGCCTGGCAACGATGCTCAGGCTATCGATCTTTACTTATGCTGTTGGCGGCGCCGCGTTGAGTTTTGCTTATTTCGACATGAGTTACGCCATCTTCGCTATCGTTATCGTGCTTGAATATAAATTTCTGCCAACAATCACAAAAAATCGAGAAAATCGAGTACACAACTTAAACTCTCTTTGACCAAATACGGGTTTTGCTTATGTTAAACGCGAGGCAATCGTATTAATACCGGTGCAAATATTGTAACATTGCACTTTTATCTCATTGTTTCAATTGACATTTTTTGTTACCCACATGGGCCGCGATCAATCAGTCAATAAAAAATTTAAGCCGAAAAACGGGACGTCCATTACATGACCGTGCATACACAACACATCGACCTTGCCTCACCTTTATTACGCAAAATTGGAGATGGCGTTGCCTTCATTAACAAGGAAGCGCGTCTTTGCGTCATCACCTACCATCGCATACTTGAACGGGCTGATCCGTTACTGGGGGCAGAGCCGGACGTCAATACTTTTTTATGGCAGATGGAAGCGCTGGCGACCAATTTTAATGTGCTGCCATTGCACGAGGCAATCATTGCTTTGAAAGAAAATCGTTTACCACCCCGGGCAGTGTGCATTACGTTTGATGATGGCTACCGATCTATCCATGACTTAGCACTACCAATACTAAAAAAATTTAATTTGCCGGCCACCATCTTTGTCACAACGGCCTATCTGGGCGAAGGCAATATGTGGAACGACAGGATTATTGATGCAATACGACGGTTACCAGAAGGGGCTATCGATCTGCAAGATATTGGCATGGGCTTACACGTCATACAGAACATGCAAGACCGCATTAATTTAGTCAAAAAAATCAATGACGATTCAAAATATTTGTCTGCTGATGGCCGATTAAATGTCATTCACAAATTAGAAACCCTCGCTGGCCGCTATGAGACCACTGGGCTCATGCTCAACCGCGAAATGCTGGCTAACTTATCCAGAGAGGGCATAGAGATTGGTGGCCACACCATTAGCCACCCTATACTGACCAAGCTTGACGACGAACAAGCACGGCATGAAATAGTCCAGAACAAAAAAACTCTGGAAGACATTATCGGTAAGCCGCTTAGATTATTTGCCTACCCCAACGGAAAGATAGGCAAAGATTTTGACGAGCGCCATATGGATATGGCAAAAGAAGCCGGTTATATCGCCGCATTTAGTACCGCCGTTGGTGCCGCCACACAAAACACACATTTATATAATATCCCGCGTAGTCGCCCTTGGGATGTCACTTCTTTTCTGTTTCAACTGCGCTTATTGAGTTGGCTAGCCTTTGATATCCAACCAACGCGTTTTAAAAGTCATCAACAAGCTACAGAAAAACGTGCGCTGTTAATCCCCTTTCATTTCCCACCACAATCCGCCAGCAGCGGAATACAAAGATCCTTAAGCTTTGCCAAAAATTTACCCGACTGTGGATGGACGCCAATGGTCTTGTCGGCCGACCCGATAGCCTATGAGCAAAAAAATATCTCTCAGGTAAATCAACTACCGGTTGGCACAATAGTGAAGCGAGCTTACGCGTTAGATAGCAAGAGGCACCTCGGTATTGCAGGGCGCTATCCAGAAATTATTGCCTTACCTGATCGATGGATATCATGGCTATTTTCCGCAGTGCCTTTAGGCTGGCATTTGATTCGTCGCGACAAGCCGGAAGTCATTTGGTCGACATTTCCTATTTCAACGGCACATTTAATCGGCTTAAGTCTGAAACGCCTTACCGGGCTACCTTGGGTTGCCGATTTTCGCGACCCAATGATGCAAGTAGATTACCCAAAGAGCAAGCGCCAAAGAAAGCTGTATCAATGGATAGAACAGCAAACCATTAAGCATTGCAGCAAGGCTGTGTTCACTACGTATAGTGCACTCAACTCTTACCGGGAAAGGTTTCCGCATATCGCAGCGGATAAATTTGCCGTCATAGAGAACGGCTACGATGAAGATGGCTTCGCGGCTGCAGAATCGGCCCAACAGCTTATCGCGAAGACTAACAATAATAAGGTCACCCTGCTCCATAGCGGCGTCTTATATGCGGCAGGGCGCGACCCGAGTGCATTCTTTGCAGCGATCTCAACACTAAAATCCCAAGGCTATCTTGATGCGACTAATTTTGAAGTTATATTGCGCGCGCCTGGCGAAGATGCGCATTTTCTGGCGATGATAGAGAGCCATGCACTAGCCGGTATCATAAAAATAGCACCGCCCGTCCCCTACCGTGAGGCGCTGGCCGAAATGCTGGCGGTAGAAGGTTTGCTGCTTTTTCAGGGGACACCCTTTAATCGTCAGATACCAGCAAAAATTTATGAATATTTTAGGGCGCGTAAGCCAATTTTTGGTCTATTAGACTTGTCAGGCGATACGGCCACTGCCCTGAGCCTTGCCGGCTTTCACGATGTCGCCACAATGAACGCGGCTGAAGAGATCACGCCGGCACTTAAATCTTTTATAGAAAAAATACGTGGTGGCCAGGCGCGCATCGCCAGTGATGCGGTTGTTGCCGCGTCTTCTAGAAAACATCGTGCGCGACAACTAGCGCAGATCTTTGATGAAGTCACTCTGCGCAAACCTGATGCAGTTTAAGAAGCTGAAAAGCACCTACATGCACGCGTCTTCCAACAATAAATAACAAAAAATGAAACTAGTTTATGAGTAGTAATATGCGGTCAAAAACAATCAGGGCGATGGGCCATCTTGGCTTAGGCAGCGCGTTGGGAAAAGTAATTTCTTTAGCAAGCACCCTGGTGCTGGCTCGTATTTTAAGCCCTGGCGACTATGGTCTGATGGCAATTGCCATGATCATTATCGGTTTCATTGGCTTCTTCAACGAAGTCGGTATCGGTGCCGCGATTGTACAAAAATCTGAACTCACAAATACAGAAGTCAATGGCTGTTTCGCTATTGCCGTTCTCATCAGTTTTTTATTGTTTTTGGGGACCATAGCAGCGAGTGAATCTATTGCCACTTTCTACGGCAATCCACAATTAAGGGCAATGATCTCGGTGCTCGCCATTGGTTTTTTACTTGGTGCGCTCAGCACCGTGCCCATGGCATTTTTACGTAGAGAAATGCAATTTAAAGAGATCGCGGGGATTAATTTTTTAGCGATCGCTATACAAAGCGTAATCAGTTTAATTCTTGCAAAATTAGACTATGGCGTGTGGTCTTTGGTATGGGGATTTATCGTCTCCAATGTCGTTATCAGTATCGGGTTTTTCGCTCTATCGCCATGGCGCCCCAAAGGGCAATACGGCATACGTGAAGCGAGCAAACTGGTCATCTATGGCCTGCACATTACCAGCAGTAGAATTTTCTGGTACCTATACACTAACGCGGACAAAGCCATCATAGGTAAATTACTGGGGGTGAAATCACTCGGCGTCTATGACATGGCATTTTCACTGGCGACCCTGCCCAGCGGACAAGTCACGACGCTAGTTGTGAATGTCGCTGCGCCATTATTTTCGAAGCTACAGCACCAACTGGCCGAGTTAAACTCCGTCATGCTTAAACTGACAAGAGGCTTGGCTTACATTACCTACCCAACCTTAATTGGCATGCTGGTCTGTTCACGTGAACTGATCATGGTTGCACTGGGACCGCAATGGGGTGATGTACTTATACCGTTTAGTGCGCTGTGTTTGATGGGATTAATTAAATCTGTCGATCCTTTATTGTCACAAATATTGATTAGTACTGGCCATGCAAAAAAACTGTCTGCCTACACTGCACTGTGCAGCGTAGTGATGTTGCTAGGCGTCGTGATTGGTGCAAAATTAGATGGGCTGCGCGGCGTTTCAATAGTCTGGGTCGCAGTATATCCTTTGCTCTCAATTAAACTTTTAAAAGACGTCTGCGACGTTACGGGTTTGTCTATGCTCACCTATTACCGCAATCTGATGCTTGTATTGTTAGGCGCAATGGTCATGGGCTTGGCGGTACTGGCAACGAGAGAAATCGCTTTGCCGTTCGTGTCATCGATCCCCTTACTTCTCATCTTAGAAATTATCGCCGGAATGCTTACGTATTTTTTATGGATTGTCTATTTGGATCGTAAGGCACTCAATGACATCCACCAGACTTTATTAGACCTCGGCGTCACAGAAGCTAAACTCAACCGGTGGCCATTTAAACGCCATCCAAAAGCCTGGTAAAGTATGCAAATATATAAAAACTCGAATCGCCCAGCCCTCATCTTAGGTGGTGGAGTCAACGCACTAGGCATAGTACGTAGCCTTGGTAAACAAGACGTACCGCTTATCGTCATGGATACCGATGCCAAGTCACCGGCGATGCGTTCACGCTATGGACGTAAATTGCTGGTTTCGACATTAGAAGGCGATGAACTGATCAAGCAGTTATTAGCGTTGGCACGCCAATTTACAGGCACCTTAATACTCTTCGTTACTGAAGAAAAAACAGTCAGAACTGTTTCTGAATGTCGTGAACAGCTTAAAGCCTTTTTTAAGATTCGCCTTCCGCAACATGAGCGCTTAATGCAATTGATGCACAAACAAGGTTTTCAAGAATTGGCTGAAGCTATTTCTGCACCGATACCAAAAACTGTCCGCCTACAACACCCTGACGATCTCGTGCATGCAGAGATCTTATCGTTCCCCTGCGTACTTAAACCAAGTGAAAAAAATTACCAATACGGTGCTCGATTCAAAAAAGCGTACAAAATACTGAGCATGGATGAACTTAAAAAATGGTATTTAGAAATTTATCCAGTCATGGCAGATATGGTGGTACAGGAGTGGATAGAAGGGGCTGATTCAGATATCTATTTCTGCTTACAATATATTGGAAAAGACGGCGAAGTCGTTGCATCATTCCCGGGCAGAAAAATTCGATCATGGCCAATAAAAATTGGGGGCACCGCCAGTTGTACGGCAGCCTGGGAACACGAGAAAGAATTGACCGCCACAACACAAGCCTTCTTTAATCAAGTCGGATTTACAGGAATGGGCAGCATGGAGTACAAACGTGATGAACGTGATGGCAAATTCCACATGATAGAGCCCACTGTCGCCCGAACTGATTTTCAAGAGGAAGTGGCGACCATCAATGGCGTCAATATTCCACTCGCTGCTTATCAATACGAATGCGGCTTAACCTCACTCAACGAGAGAGTGGCAAACCCGCCTCTAATCTGGCGCGACCCCCAAGCGGACCGTTGGGCTTTGGAAGAGGGTGGCGGCATCATTGATGAGCGCTCTCAAAATTACTCCGTTCGTGACGCCTATTGGCGCTGGGATGACCCAATGCCGTGGATAGATTTAATGCAAAGCAGGATTTCGCAACGTCTAACCCGTCCATCACCAATCTAAAAAACGATCCTGCTAATAGTCATTGGAAAACAATATATGAAACATATAAAACAATTAGTCAAAGATAAATTAGGATTGAGTGTTTTTCAAACACAGCCCATAGAAACCCACCTCAGAGCAGCTGCCGACTGGTTATTGCAAGCACAGCAGGGCACGACAGATGATGGAGTTGCCCATAGTTACGACATACGTGCAAACAAATGGCTGGCTTCGTATCCAGAAACCACTGGCTACGTCATTCCAACACTGTTCGACTATGCAAGGCACTACAACGCACCAATCTATGCTGAGGCCGCGCGACGGATGACTGAATGGGAATGTGAAATTCAACTTCCCGACGGTGGTGTTCGCGCAGGGACTATGGATGCCGAGATTATCGCACCCACTATTTTTAATACGGGGCAAGCATTGTTTGGATGGGCAAAAGCGTATCTAGAAACGAATGATGAACGTTTCAAAACATCGTTAAATCGTGCGGCAGATTGGCTAGTGGCGGCACAAGATCAAGATGGAGCCTGGCGTCGTTTTCCGTCCCCGTTCACAACATCAAAGCTCAATAGTTACAATACCCGTACTGCTTTTGGCTTAGTACGAGCGTATGAGGCAGTTGGCGATACACGCTATCTGGACGCAGCGATTGCCAACGTTGAGTGGGCGTTAAGCCGCGCAAAAACGAATGGCTGGTTGCCGCATAATTGTTTGTTAGATAACGCAGACCAAACTGCACTTACCCATACAATTGCATATTCGATTCGTGGCATTCTTGAAGTGGGCGTTGCTGCGGGACGCAGTGATTATATTGAGCGTGCACTGATCATGGCAACGGCTGTAGCAGCCCGGCAACGTGACGATGGCGCGTTAAACGCTTTCTATACGCCAGAATGGAAAACAGCGATGAAATGGAGTTGCGTTACGGGTAACTCACAAATGGCGATCAACTGGCTACGCTTAGCGCAACTGACCGGTGAGAAATCACTTATCGCAAATGCAAAAAAAGCAAACCGTTTCAACATGAGTATTCAGGATTTAACGACAAGCGATTTAAAAGTGAAAGGCGCTATGAAGGGTTCTCATCCTATCAACGGCAACTACATGACCTACCGTTACCCCAATTGGGCTACTAAGTTCTTTATGGATGGATTGATGCTGGAACAACAATTCGACAAAGTCAAAAATATAGGCTAAACACACAGTCTTAAAATGGCTGTCAAAAAATATCCTTTTCATTAAATTTAAATTGGCAATACTTTATGCTAGATGTTTTTTTTACAGTGGATGTCGAAATCTGGTGCGGTGGCTGGAAAAATATCGACGACAAGTTTCCTAAAGCTTTTCAGCAGTATGTATACGGACGTACAGCGCGCGGTGAATATGGCCTACGCTATCAATTGCAACAATTGCGCGATCATGCTCTGTATGGGGTGTTTTTTGTCGAACCACTTTTTGCTACCCGCTTTGGCATTGAGCCTTTGGCTGAAATCGTCGGGTTGATCAAAGAATACGGACAAGAAGTGCAATTGCACATGCATCCGGAATGGGTAGACGAATCATTGAAACCCTTACTGCCAAAAACATATCGCAAGCGTCCTTTTATGCGTGATTTTTCGCTCCAAGATCAAACCACGTTAATTGCGAAGGGTATTCAATTAATTTCCGATGCCGGAGGCCCCTCGCTGAATGCCTTTCGTGCGGGCAGTTTTGGATTTAATGAAAATACCTTAGCGGCTCTTGCTGCAAACAACATCACCTTTGACAGTAGCTATAACGCCAGCATGATGGGGCTGGACAGCGGCATCATGCCTGGAGAAGCCCTCTATGACACAGTTGAAATCAATATGCTGAGTGCTGATACGCTCACGACGAATACTTTTACTACCGGCATGCCTTTGTCTGGCGCTGCCCCTTCAGGCCGAGTTGTTGAATATCCGATGACTGTCTTTAATGATGGTGGCGGCTCGTTAAGGCATGCCCAGTTAGGTGCCTGCTCCAACTGGGAGTTAGAGAGCTTAATGCGCCAGGCGCTACAATCACAACGGACAGCGTTCGTTATTCTTTCTCATAATTTTGAACTGCTCAATACTGCGCGTGACAATGCCGACCCCGTCATGATCAGACGTTTTCGACAATATTGTGAATTCATGGCGAATAACAAGAACAGCTTTACCATGCGAGGCTTTCATGATCTGGTGACAAAAATTGCTAAAAATTCTCAGCCTGTATTGACGTCTTCACGTTGGTTAACTTTGCATCGGACAATAGAGCAGGTTTGGCGGCGTAGATATTAATTGGATACTTTAATGGAAAACCAAACTAGTAAACCAGACGATCAACATTTCGATTATCTTGATGGCTGGAGAGGCTTGGCTATTGTCTTTTTATTGATCGGACACTTTTTTCCTATACCCGGAATAAATTTTGGTCGGGTAGGCGTAGATTTCTTTTTTGTACTTTCTGGCCTGTTAATGTCCCGGCTCTTATTTATTAAAAAAGTACCGATTAAGACTTTTTATCAACGACGGATCGCGCGTATCTTTCCTGCACATTTCGCTTACTTAATTTTAATACTCTGTTATTTCCTCCTTGCAGGTAAAGAAATAAACTGGTCAGAAACCTTGATGGCCGGGCTATTTATAAACAATTATTTCCCGGGTGAAATTGGGCACGCTGTCATGCCGTTTGGACATATCTGGTCCCTCTCTGTCGAAGAGCATACGTATATTGGCCTATCGCTCATTGCCATCGGTGTTCGACAACGCCTACTCAATGTGCAATACACCATAGGTATCCTGGTATTAATTTCTATTGTTTTTGGTGTCAGTTATTGGTATCTTTATACACCTCAAAAATTGGAATACGAATTATGGGGACACTCTGAAGTCTCAGCGTTTGGTATCTTATTTTCGGCTTTTCTCTTACTTCTCTTCAAAAAAATAAAAATACCCACTCTCCCGACGGCGTTTTACCCTGCATTGATTTTGCTAGGCTTAGCGTGTTACTGGTGGTCGGTGCCGTTGCCCATCCGAGGATACATTGGTGTTGGCTTATTTGCTTTTGTAGTCAACGCCCTACCGACTGCTCCATCAATAGTAAAAAATATACTGTCAATGAGACCACTGAAAATGGTGGGAATTTATTCGTTTTCAATTTATTTGTGGCAACAAGTATTTTACTTAGCCCATCACAGAGAAGGCTTACCAAGTTCGATCGCATTACTTCTATCGCTATGTTGTGGTGTTACTTCATATTACTTAGTTGAAAATCCATTTCGGCGTTATTTAAACACCCGATGGGGGGAATCAATGAGCAAAGCATCTTATAAAAATTAAATACCGAGCTAATCCCACAAAAAAGGGGGGCGCAATCTTATTACGCCCCCCCTTTTTCAAAGTTAAGTCAAACTTGATCAGATTATTTTTTCAATTTACGTCGACTAACGCCTAATGCAGTTAATCCCAAACCTAATAATCCAATAGAAGCTGGCTCTGGCACATTATTACCTGGACCTCCAGGGGGTGCAAATTGGTCCAAAACAATATTATCAAACTGGTGATAAGGGAAGCCCTGTGCCCAAGTGACCGAATCTAAATTTTCAAACCCGTTAAAGCTAAACGTCAGAAATTTAAATTGCTCGGTGAACTGAAAAGTCTGCGTAACTGTACCGCCGCCGTGCAGATTGCCGGTAAAACTGATATTTTCACCTGACCCCCACGAATAATAATTATTCAAAGCTGCCAGATCAATTGAATTTAATGTAAAAGTTCCGCCATCATCTTTGGAAAGAAACGTAATTCCGTTCAGATCGTCGTTGAACAAACTAGTCGAACCATAATACCAAGTCATTATTTGGCCGTTATACAAAAAATTTACATCTCCCGTGCGAGCCGAACCAAAACCCAAATTCGACATCGATTTAAGCGTAAAGCCACTTTCGGTATAACTTGGGACGCTAACAAAACCTTCTCCGGAAGTAATAAGTGGATCAAACCCAATTGTTGTCGCGTTAGCACTGATCGCCAAAGCCAGTAACGCGGACGCTACGCTTCCACAGATTAACTTAATATTCATTTTATTCTCCAATATCGTAATCAAAAAACATGTAAACGATTATACTTTCTTTAGCATTTAAAATAAGTAACAAGACGTAAAGATTAGAGGCATGTACATTCTCACAAAAAAATCTGACTCTTTTCATTTCATCATTTCGCTTTTGATCAGCGTGATGGAATTATTAAAAACCGCAGGATAATTTGACATGCAAGCAGTTTTTTCATTTTGAATACGTAGTTGACTTTCAAGTAAGGTACTTACACCCAATTTCACACCAATCGGGTTCACTACCTCTTTTCCTAATCGAGTCTCCAATAATCGTGCAAGCATGAGATCACCATATGCCTGTTTAAAATGACCGGCCTCCCAATACCATTGAGTTATAGCAAGTTTATTATTTTTTTCCGGAATCACTTCACATTGAAATTTACTATAGCCGCTGAAGTCCCAAAGGGCAAGGTGAACATTGGAGTAGCGCTTATTTATCGTGTCAATTTCAGCTACCAACAAATCCTTCCATTGTTCAAAGGCTGGCCAAAGGCCTGCTTGTTCAAACATGGCAAGAATTTGCGCATGATAAGGATAAATGATGACGTGAGACTCCTTAGATTCCGTTGCAAGTTGTGACAACACTGCGCGCAAGCCTTCCAGCTCTGGTGATGTCCCACTGCTATTGAGTAGTAATCCATGTGGTTTATGAGCGAAGACTCTGGCGTACTCCAAGGCACGCTGCTGAAAAATTGGGTAATAACCCTCTTGTCGTACATATTTCTTGTATTCAAGAAAAGGATTTAGGCCACGCGGGCTAATAGTCTCAGCTACAGTGTCTTTTTGGATCTGCAAGGTTTTGAGCGAATCGGTTAACGATGTTAAAGAAAACAAAGCGTCAAATTGCCACTTAAGGTCGCTCACATTGCGCGATTTTCCTGTGAAGGAAGTAGATACCAAAGGTACATGATCATTTGGATCGACCAGATAATCTAAAAATTCAACACCAAGGATTACGAACTCGGGCTTAATCCCGGACTCTTTTAAAAAATCTAATTCACGTTTTGTCACAGAGACGCGGGTACCTGACAACGCCAGGTTGTAGACAGATAAACCCGCGCTTGCAAAACCCTCAAACTCAGGATTTAAACCGATCTCGGCACGCGAATTTCCGAAAATGAAGGCATTGGCTTTTGAGGCGCGCGCATTGATTAATTTGATCTGTTCTTGATAACGATCCGGCTGTGGCTTGACATGATTAAAGCCTGGCACATCTACCCAACGGTAAATTCGATATGGGTCGATCACGAATACAAAGCAGATCACTGCAATTATTCCGAGAACACACGCCCCTACCAACCAACGTAGAAAGTGCACAAAATCGTAGTTTGAAAACATGTCGCTGGCCTAAAATTGAAAATAGAGGAACTCAGAAGGACGATTCAGCAAGAGTAGGCTGGCGATCAAAAGCACCCCGACCCATACCGCCCATTTGACGCCAGGTGACCAGCAAAAGTACCGCGCTATCATCGCAGGGGCACTATCACGACCAGACTGGTAATCTAGCGCTGGATCAAATTTATCCATGATTTGCTGAGTATTTGGCAGCAGAAAGGCGATGAACGCTGCAGCGAGTACCCAACTATAGGTTTGAATGAAGCGCGTGCCCCCACCGAGATAAAACGTTACCCCAAGATTTTCCAACGTAATCTTGAAACTACCTAAATGCGCTCCTATCGAATCGGGTAAGCCTATGCCATGAACCGCAACCATCCCTTGAATAATTGCATTGGCCCTGCTGATATCTGACGCACGGAAAAACACCCATGCAAAACACACTGCGATGAAGGTTAAACCTACGCTGAAGAAGACCCAGATTGGTGACTTAACTGGAAAATGCAGTCGAGCAGCAAGACTCGACCATGCATGGTTAAGCATTAAATAGACTCCGTGCAAAGTCCCCCAAATGACAAAATTCCACCCAGCGCCATGCCATAAGCCACCCAACACCATGGTGACCATCAAATTAACATAGCGACGGACTTCGCCTTTTTTATTGCCCCCCAAGGCTATATATAAATAATCACGTAGAAACCGTGAAAGTGTCATGTGCCAACGCCGCCAAAAATCAATGATACTGCTTGCTTTATAGGGTGAATTAAAATTGAGTGGCAATTTTATGCCGAACATGCGAGACAAGCCAATTGCCATATCGGAGTAACCCGAGAAATCAAAATATAACTGGAAGGTGTAAGCCAAGACGCCACCCCACGCTATGAGCAAAGAAGGGTTGTCCGTGTTATCAAAGAAAAATGAAGCGTGTACCGCGAGACTATCTGCGATTAATACTTTTTTTGCTAACCCCATAGCGAAAATTGACAAGCCAACAGCCATATTTTGCGCTGACCATTTGTAGGTCGCGGGATCACCGAACTGCGGCATCATTTCTTTATGGTGCAATACCGGACCTGCAATTAAATGGGGGAAATATGTCACGAACAAAAGATAGTGCGCAAAACGATACTCCTTGACCTTTCCCTGATAGGTATCGACTAAAAATGCTATTTGGGTAAAGGTAAAAAACGAGATCCCTATAGGCAAAATAATATGCAGCGCAGGTAAATTAGCCCCCGCCAAATAATTGACGCTAATAATATAAAAATCAGCATATTTAAAATAGGCAAGCAGTGACAAATTGACGACAATCGCCAATATCAACCATCGCTTGGACACATCCCAAGCGGCATGCGCGATACGCCAACCTAAAGCATAGTTTGCGCCAATAGAGACTAACAACAGAGGGACGTACCGATAATCCCACCAACCATAAAAGAATATCGAAGCTAGCCCTAACCATACTGCGGCGAGTTGATGACTGCGTCTGGCCAATAAAAAAAATATCGCGACCGTAATGGGCAGAAACAGGAATAAGAAACCGAATGAATTGAAGAGCATATTATTAATTAGGCGCTAGGCATGCGTGGAAAATTGTTAAGCCAATTTGTGACTTTTGAAAATAGCTGCTCAATGAAGCTCAACATTCGATCAAACATAGCTGCGAACCATTGTTTCTTATGCTCTGTGAAGGCGCCAACTATATACGTGAAGAAGGCAATCAACGCCGAAACAATGGCAATATCTTTACTACTCGTTGCATCATGCAAATAAACCCGCAACCATATCGAAATCACCAGCATGTGCACAAGATATAGCGTAAAGGTGTAGGACGAAACGGATCGAATCACATGACTGAATTTTTCAAGAATAGTAAATTGAGCGTATCTGGCGCAATAAAAATTCGTCAGTACGATCAGGCCCACAACATAGTCGGCCAGATAGCGGCTTGCGCTTCCGAGCAAGAGTGACTTGAACGGCCAAATTGAAGTACCCAGGGCATGCAGATCATGATCCCATCCAAGATATTTATAGACGCATAAAGCAAGGACGCTGATAGCACAACCGAGCCTCGCTATTGTTACGCTCAAGGGAAATTTGTTCTGCCAGTGGAAAAGCAGCACACCACTCGTCCAGATCGGCAGTAAAAGCCATAGTTTATGTCCCAGTATGAGAAAAACGATTCCAGCGATGACGATCCGTTTGTAGGACGAGAAATAATATAGCGCGGCGAAAAGGACGTAATACCAGACTTCATATCCCAAAGACCAGTAAGGTACCAGCCACGGTGGAACTTCGGACAAATTCCAGATTTCGCCTAGAAAAAGAATATGGAACGGTAGGTATAGGTAGGCTTTGGCTACCTGATACGAGGGTGCTACCGGATGAGGCGAATAGGTGCTGCCGATATAATTCAATAAAAATGCGATCACCAATACGGGTAATGCGACGGAGTAAATGCGAGCACATCGGGCGACGATATAGTCTTTGAGCAGTTGCTGCTTTATGTCAGTCGTGTAGGCGATGACATAACCAGATAAAATAAAAAAAATAATCACAGACTCGCGCCCCAGCTCCGGCACAAACTTCCCTGTTATCGCATTGACGATTTGAGATTGATTAAAATGATCGAGCACAACCAATAGCGACGCTAGAAATCGCACAATGTCGAGATAAAGTGAGTATTGTTTGTTCAAACCGCGCAATCGAATAGAAGTCGAGTTTAGGATGCATTAGGCAGGTTATATCTGCTACAACCTTAGGTCTTCAAAACAAAAAGTGAGCAAGCCTAACACGCACTATCCATGGGTCTTTCCAGCCGATATTGCCCTGCAACCCCCATGGATAGTGCGTGTTGGGTTTGCCACTCAATTGGTTTTCATATTACACGACTGTGCGCCATGAAAACTCTACTCTACAGCACATAAATCTGCATAGACTTTTTTATATCTCGCCACGCTCACTGGCCAATTACGCTCATTCTCTACGTATTGGCGGGCGGCTAGACGTAAGGCTGGCCAGCGTTCTGGCTTAGCGATTAAATCGAGCACTTTACTTGCCAGCGCTTGCGGGTCATCTGCTTTAAACAGGATGCCAGTTTTTCCGTCTTCGATTAACTCGCCATGCCCGCCTACATCAGAAGCGACCAGCAAGCGCCCTTGCGCCATTGCTTCTAGCGGTTTAAGCGGGGTTACGAGCTCCGTAAGGCGCATGCGCAGGCGCGGATAGACCAGCACATCAACGAGGTTGTAATAACGCTGTACCTGCTCATGCGGCACCCTGCCTGTGAACTTGACTTTATCGGCGACGCCTAATTTTTCAGCGAGCGATTTCAGCGCTTGATCTTGCGGACCGCCACCGACCAACAATAGGCGAATATCAGGGTTCGCTGCCAGCATCACCGGCAACGCATTTAATAAAATATCCAGACCTTCATAGGCGTAGAAAGAACCGATAAAGCCTAATACGACTTTGCCTGCTAATCCCAACTCTTCGGCGAGCTGGGTATCGGCGGGTTCACCGACATTGAAATCTTCAATGTTCACCGCATTGGGAATCACAGTTACTTTGCTTGACGAGATGCCGCGCTGAATAATGTCGCTGCGCAGGCCTTCACAGATCGTTGTGACCGCATTGACCTTTTGAATGGCGTAGGTTTCCATGGCGCGCGTGAGGCGATAGCGTGGCCCCCATTCTGTGCTGGTGCCGTGGTCTACGGCAGCGTCTTCCCAAAAAGCTCTGATCTCGTAGACGACAGGAATGCCTAATTTTTTACCGACGCGTAGCGCTGCGATCGCATTGAGTGCGGGTGAATGCGCATGCAAAACATCTGGCTTTATTTGCTCTGCCACTTCTTGCAAGCGTTGTGTGAGATTGCTCATCACCGCAAGCTGATTAAGTGCTGGCAGACGATTCATCCAGTTTTTTTGTGGCGTGCGCGCGAACACCCATTCGCCATCCACGGTTTCTTCTGCATTGGTGTACTTGCCTTGTTTAGGGCTGGTGATGTGAAATGTCTCCCACCCTAAGGCCCGTTGCTGTTTAAGGATAGACAGGGTACGAAAAGTGTAGCCGCTATGAAGCGGAATGGAGTGATCGAGAATGTGCAGAATTCGCATAGGTTCTTAAGGTTGCAAAAGGTGAACGATCATGCCGCCTGGCGCACGCCGGGATTGGGGTTTTCAAGTACATTGCGCAAGAACGCCTCGAACATTAAGAGTGACCATAAGGGTGCGCTATTATCGCGCCGCCCTGACTCGTGATAGTCCACTAATTCAGTCAGAAACGCCATATCAAAGATGCCAACGCATGCGATCGTGGGACCCAATACGGCATCACGCACACGTTGGCGCAACGGCCCGCGCAGCCAGCTGGCTAAAGGGATGGAGAATCCCATTTTTGGCCGATACAAAATGTCATCCGACAAATACGGCTGCATGGACTTTTTGAAGATGTATTTACCTTCGCCACCGCGTAATTTCATGCTCGATGGTATGCCAGAGGCCCACTCAACAAACTGATGATCCAGCAGCGGCACCCGCACCTCCAGTGCATGCGCCATGCTTGCGCGATCGACCTTGGTGAGAATATCGCCCGGCAGATAGGTTTTCATGTCGAGGTATTGCACCAATGATAAAGGGTCATCCGTGGGCGCATTGGCGGCATGCGCCAACATCACATCTACGGCGTGATAGCCCTGCAGATCACGTCTGAAACTAGTGCTAAATAAGCGTGAGCGAATGCGATCAGGCATGATGGAAACACCCTGAAAATAGCTGGGCGCCAGATCATTGGCGAGTGCTTCAAAGGTTGTCTTGGCGCGAAACATGCGTGGCGCCCAATCAGCTTTTGGATAGTACTTACCGAGC
>JACMRF010000103.1 GCA_014376575.1 Undibacterium sp. | reverse complement strand
AGTCGTGCCTGCACTATTAAAAGAGTCTGCCTACGGTCTGGGTTGGAGCAAACGGCCAGTGGTCCGAAAATTGGTACTAGGTTATACAAAAATAGGCGTGGTCGGTGGCGTGATGCTGGGTTTGGGGCGCGCTTTGGGTGAGACGATGGCGATCACTTTCGTGATCGGTAACGCGCATAAATTGTCTTGGTCATTGTTCGCTCCGGGTAATAGCATCGCCTCGACACTAGCGAATGAATTTGCTGAAGCAGAAACGGTATTGCATACGTCTTCCTTGTTCCTACTCGGCCTCATACTCTTTGTGATTACCTTTGTTGTTTTATCCGCAGCGAAGTTGATGCTGTTGGGATTGAGTAAAAAAGAAGGGACAAAATAATGGATAAGCCAACCATTGCAGTTAAAAACCCTGTGTATCAGGGGCGTCTCAGGATGCACCGAATAGGTATTGCCTTGTCGTCGCTCGCAATGGCGGTGGGTGTTTTTTTCTTGATGTGGATCTTGTTTACCTTATTGCTTAAAGGTTTTTCTGCCTTGAGCCCGAGTATCTTCATTGAAACCACGCCAGCGCCAGGTAGCGATGGCGGCGGCTTGATGAATGCGATAGTCGGTAGTTTGATGATGGTGGGGTTTGCGACATTGATTAGTACGCCGATCGGTATTCTCGCTGGCATCTATCTGGCAGAGTACGGTGATAAGACCTGGTTTGGTGCAGTGACGCGGTTTGTCACTGACATCATGTTGTCGGCACCGTCTATCGTCATTGGTTTGTTTGTATATGCCATTTATGTCTTCCACGTGAAGCATTTTTCGGGTTGGGCTGGCAGCATTGCGATTTCTCTCATCGCCATTCCTGTTGTGGTGCGTACCACCGATAACATGCTCGGTTTGGTTCCAACAAGTTTGCGCGAAGCCGCCTTTGCACTCGGTGCCCCACGCTGGAAAGTGGCGCTGTTGATTCGCTTGCGCGCCGTTAAAGCGGGTGTCATGACCGGCATCTTGCTGGCAGTGGCGCGTATTTCTGGCGAGACAGCACCATTATTATTCACCGCGTTGAACAACCAGTTTTATAGCGGCAATATGAATAAGCCTATGGCTAATTTACCCGTGGTCATTTATCAGTTTGCGATGAGTCCTTATGATAATTGGCGCGATCTCGCCTGGGGTGGTGCCTTGCTGATCACGGCGAGCGTACTTGGCTTGAATATTCTGGCGCGTACCGTATTTAGTCAAAAAGTTAATAATTAATTCTCTGGAAAATCACATGTCCACACCAAACACAACACAAGACAAGATGGCCATAGAAATTTCTGGGCTGAATTTTTTCTATGGTGCGACCCGTAGTTTGCGCGATGTTAATTTACATATTCGCGATAAAAAAGTGACTGCGTTTATCGGCCCATCTGGCTGCGGAAAATCAACCCTGTTACGCACGCTAAACCGTATGTACGATTTGTATCCAGGCCAGCGTGCCGAAGGCAAAATCATGTACAACGGTAAAAATATACTCGATGCTAGCCAAGACATTAATTTACTACGTGCCAAGGTTGGCATGGTTTTTCAGAAGCCTACGCCTTTCCCTATGTCGGTGTATGACAACATTGCTTTTGGCGTGCGCTTGTATGAAAACCTGCCGAAAGGCGAGATGGACGAACGCGTCGAGTGGGCGTTAAAAAAAGCAGCTTTGTGGACAGAAGTAAAAGACAAGCTCAATAAAAGTGGGCTTAGTTTATCCGGTGGACAGCAACAGCGCCTGTGTATTGCACGTGGTGTCTCGGTAAAACCAGATGTATTGCTGCTCGACGAGCCAACTTCTGCACTTGACCCTATCTCTACCGTCAAAATTGAAGAATTAATTCATGAGCTGAAACAGGATTACACCATCGCTATCGTTACGCATAATATGCAACAAGCAGCGCGCTGCTCTGACTATACCGCGTATATGTATTTGGGTGAATTAGTCGAATTCGGTGAAACCGATCAGATCTTCATGAATCCCGCAAAAAAAGAAACCCAAGACTATATTACCGGTCGTTTCGGTTAATACAATAACCTCTCGACAACAATATCAGGAGCAGACTAATGACAGGCGAACACTCTTCAAAACAATACGACAACGATTTGGAAACAATACGTTCCAAAGTCTTGTTAATGGGCGGTTTGGTTGAAAGCCATTTCCACGATGCGATGGCATGTTTTCGCTCTGGTAATGTGGTGCAAGCGCAGGCGGTGATCAAATCGGATGAAGAAGTCAATCGTCTCGAAGTGGCATTGGATGATATGTGCAGTCATTTGATTGTCAAACGCCAGCCAGCGGCGAATGATTTACGCACCGTGATGGCGACCGGCAAAGTCATTACTGATCTGGAACGTATCGGTGACGAATCGACCAAAATTGCGCGCATTGCCTTTGAAGCACAAAGTAAGAATAAAAATATCTCCATGTTTAGCGGATATGAAACGGTACGGGTATTGGCGACGAGTGTCGCTGAAATGTTGCATCAGTCACTGGATGCTTTTGCGCGCCAGGATGATGTTAAAGCGGTCAAGTTGATTGCACAGGACCAAATAGTTGACAATGATTTTCGCTCCATCATGCGTAATTTGATTACGTATATGATGGAAGACCCAAGTACGATTTCTTCTTCGCTGGATGCCTTGTGGGTTGCTAAAGCGATTGAACGTATTGGCGATCATGCCAAGAATATCGCTGAACATACGATTTATATTGTTGAAGGTAAAGATATCCGACATTCTGATTATGTCGCCACCAAACAAGAACAAGCTCTTGGCAAAGAATAATGGCTGCCGATAAAACGACTATTCTTATTGTTGAAGATGAACCGGCGATTGTTGAGCTGGTGACATTCACTTTACGTGCTGCAGGCTGGGATACATTTGCTGTCAATAACACCGCAGAAGCTTGGGAATTTCTGCAGCGTCGCACACCACAACTGATCTTGCTCGATTGGATGTTGCCAGATCAAAGTGGCCTGCGCCTTTTATCAAAGATACGTTCTGACCGACATTTCAATGACATGCCAGTGATTATGTTGACGGCAAAAAGCATGGAAGAAGACAAGATCGCTGGCCTTGATCATGGTGCCGATGATTACGTCACCAAACCGTTCTCGCCGAAAGAACTCACTGCCCGTATTAAGGCAATGTTACGCCGCAAAAGCCCGGAACACGCGCAAACAACGTTGGCCGCGGGGCCAGTCTTACTTGATCCTGTGAGTTGTACTGTCAAAATTGCAGAGCAAAAAGTAGACATTGGTCATGCCGAATATAAGCTACTGAAATTTTTTATGGCGCACCCTGAGCGCGTATTCTCGCGTAGTCAATTACTCGATAAGGTGTGGGGTGACCATGTTGTGATTGAAGAGCGCACCGTCGATGTTCATGTTTTGCGTCTGCGCAAGGTCTTGAAAGAAGCGGAAACATTAATCAAGACAGTGCGTAGCGTTGGATACATGCTGTCGGAAAAATAATCCAGCTTCTGCTTAGCGAGAGATCCGGTACTGTCGGATAAATCATCTTCAATCTTCGCCAATTCATCATTCACAGGCTCTCATGCATCCTCATCTTGTCTTCTGGGTTTCCGCCATTGTGCGGATGTTATCCGTACTCGGCGGCGCTGCTCTGGCATGGTTCTTTTGGGGTCTTATTCCAGGACTGATTTTGGGTCTTGCAGGGATGATAGGATTGATTTGTGTTCAATTGCATTATTTACTGAGCCTGGCAGATTGGCTGGATCACCCTAGCAGTGCCCGTTTGCCGGATGGATGGGGTGCGTGGACAGAAATATTTTCTCGGCTCTATAAATTGCGTCGTGGCGACGAAAAGAGTCAAGCTGAACTCACTGAATGGTTGGCGCGTTTCCGTCAGGCCATGAGCTTGTTACCCGATGGTGTGGTGATCATGGATGATGTGATGTTTCTTGAATGGTGCAATCCCACAGCAGAGAAACATCTGGGATTAAGTCTGGCGCAAGATAAAGGGATGCGAGTGACCAACCTGGTGCGGACACCAGAATTTATCGATTACATTATTCTGGGTCGCTATGACGTTCCGTTGACGCTGGCATTTCGCGAACGTAAGCTCATTGTTCACATCATCCCATTTGAAAATCGCAGACAAATTTTGGTGACGCATGATGTCACAGAATCAGAACGTATCGATATGATGCGCCGCGATTTTATTGCCAATGCCTCGCACGAGTTACGTACACCATTAACCGTCATTAATGGTTTTCTCGAAATTGCCGCCATGCAGCCCGATCTTGATGTCTCGATTCGCACAGCACATATAAAATTGATGACGGAACAGGGCGAGCGTATGCAGCGCCTGGTAGAAGACATGCTGACATTAAGCCGGCTGGAATCAATGGAGTATTCGGTACGACATGAGCGTATCAATATGCGCGCTTTGCTGGGGCAATTGCTACAGGAAGCTGAGGCATTGTCGGCCGGGCGCCATCGTATCTCGCTTGACTTTGATGGGCCCGATATCGTCGGCAGCAGCGACGAAGTGCGTAGTGCGCTGATCAATCTGATCACCAATGCGATCCGTTATACGCCTGAAAACGGGACAATTAAACTGATCTGGAAAAATCTTTCACAGGGGCCGAAGTTCATTGTCCAGGACAATGGCATCGGCATCAGTGCTGAGCATATCTCGCGGCTGACTGAACGCTTTTATCGGGTGGATAAAAGTCGTTCTCGTGAAACGAAAGGCACGGGCCTGGGTCTGGCTATTGTTAAGCATGTTCTCTTACGTCATCATGCCAATCTGGTCATCGATTCTACGCCAGGTGAGGGGAGTAAATTTTGTGTGCAATTTTTGGCCGAGGAAGTGAAGTTGGCGTAGCGCCCAATATTATTTAACGCAAGGCGCCATTGCCCATAATTGTGTTGATCAGGACCACAAAATGGCAGGTTTTTTTACCTCTCCAGCCTTACGCTAATAATATTTATTCTTAACACCGCTGTATTCATGCGGGTTTACAGCCCAAAAGTTCTTATAAGCCTCGTGTTTATTGCGTATTGTATTTTTACTTTGGTGATGAAGTAATTCTTCAGGGAAATAAAATTTCACATTGCCCTACATAAATAACACCCTAAACACCGCACACTAAAATATACTAAAGTAATATTTTGGCGTCCAAATTGCCAAACAATTATGGAGGGGATATCTTAATGGAAATGAACGTCTTAGTTATTGATGATGCGCCAATGAATGTGGCATTGGTGTGCCATTTGTTGAGTAAAATTGAGCGCTGCAAGCCGGTAAGTTTCCTCGCCCCTGCGGCTGCCTTAGTTTGGTGTGAAAAAAATATTCCCGATGTTGTTATGGTTGATTTCATGATGCCCTTGATGAATGGGCTCGAGTTTATTCAACGCTTCAGATCTATTAACGGCTGCCAAGACATCCCGGTCCTGATGATCACAGCCAATGATGAAGTCGAGTTGCGTTATCAGGCTCTTGATGTTGGTGCGAATGATTTTTTAATTAAACCTATTGATAAAATTGAATTTCTGGCGCGTACTAAAAATATGCTCGCATTGCGGAGAAATCAACGCTTCCTCGAAGACCGTGCCGCCTGGCTCGATGTCGAGGTAGCCAAAGCGACCGCGGATATTCGCGAACGTGAGCGAGAAACCGTCCTCCGTTTGTGCAAAGCTGCTGATTCACGCGACCCGGAGACGGGCGCTCACATTGTCCGTATGGCGAATTATTCGCGGGTGATTGCTCAGCAGTTAGGCTTGTCTGAAGCGGACCAACAATTAATCCTTGAAGCCGCGCCTATGCATGACCTAGGAAAGGTCGGCATACCAGATAATATTCTTCTGAAACCGGGAAAGTTATCCATCGAAGAATTTACCATTATGAAAAACCACGCTGTTTTAGGCTACAACATTTTGGTGGGAAGCCGCTCTGAAATGTTGCAGGCGGGTGCGGTAATCGCCTTGGCGCACCATGAGAAATTCGATGGGAGCGGTTATCCTAAAGGGCTTGTCGGTGAAGAAATTCCATTGTTTGCCAGGATAGTTGCCGTTGCTGATGTGTTTGATGCACTGACCTCTGAACGGCCATATAAATCGGCCTGGAGTATCGAGGATGCATTAGCCTTCCTGCATGAGGGGGCGGGGAAACATTTTGATCCTAAATGTGTCGATGCATTTGTTGCGGACTGGCCACAGATTTTGGACATTAAGGCGCGTTATCAAGAAGAAAAAGAAAGTGCCAATTCTTTCGGTGCTTATTAAGTAATTGCTTGTTTCATTGTTACTTTTTAAATTTATTTTGAAGGATGCCAAATGAAAATCGCCCAGGTAGTTCTGAAGAATGTTCCTGCTGATTTAGAAAAGTTGTCAGACTTAAGCAAGATAAATCCTCAATTGGTTCTCGTTTTCGGTTACACAGAACATTTTGCCGATCCAGTTTTTGAGGCCAGTCTTGCCGCACATTTCCCTCACGCGCAACGCGTGGGCTGTAGTACCGCCGGTGAAATATCCTCTGTCGGGGTGACAAACCATTCCACTGTCGTTACCGCAATACATTTTGATTCTGTTTCTTTTAGGGTTGCCACGGCAGAATTGAGTGGCATGGAAAAATCATTTGAAGCGGGTGCCACGCTAGCAAAAAAATTGATTTGTCCCAAACTCAAAGCAGTTTTGGTATTGGGGCAAGGCGTTAGTATTAACGGTAGTGGGATGATCGATGGCATGGTTAGTGAGCTCGGTACGGTGAAGCCAGTGACAGGTGGCTTGGCGGGCGATGACGGTGCATTTCTTAAAACATACACGTTGTCTAATGCCGGCGTCTCAACGTCTTGCGTTGTCGCAGTAGGATTCGAGGGCGAAAAATTATTGTTCTCGCACGGCAGTTTTGGTGGCTGGAAACCATTCGGCCCTACGCGCAAGGTAACGAGTTGCGTCGGCAATATCCTCTATGCACTAGACGGCGCTCCAGCGCTTGATGTGTATAAAAAATACCTTGGTGAATATGCCAAGGATCTGCCAGGGTCCGGGCTTCTTTTTCCGTTCGAGATGCTGAGTAATGCACAAGAGTCACTTGGCCAGATTCGTACCATTCTGGGTATCAACGAAGATGATGGCAGTTTGATTTTAGCTGGTGTGATTAATCCCGATGGCTACTTGCGTTTGATGCACGCCCATACGAATGATTTAGTCGATGGTGCTGAAGTCGCTGCAAATGCGACGATTGACGGGATGCCAGATTGCGCAGGCCAGGCCTTGGGGCTATTAGTCAGTTGTGTTGGACGTAAGTTAGTGATGGGTGGGCGCGTAGATGAAGAGGTGGAAGCCGTTCAGGAAGTCTTGGGTGACAATAC
The DNA here is from genome assembly GCA_014376575.1 of Undibacterium sp. The sequence continues at coordinate 4,561 of JACMRF010000103.1, read as the reverse complement.
TGTTTTGTGTGGTTTTTATTCAAACGGAGAAATCTGTCCCGGCTATCGGCTCGATGCCTGTAGTTTGCACAACCAGACAATGACGATCACTTATTTAGCCGAGAAAAGTGAATGAAACACAAGCTGTCTTTGCGCCAACATAAGCGCTTACTCGGCATTCAAGGCGAAGAGCAAATGGCAGCATTGCTCGCTGAATTTGAGGCATTGGATAACTCACAGGAGCTGAGCAGTCGGGCCAAAACTGCACTTAAAGGGATGCGGCAGTATTTTGAGCAGGTCGATGATGCCTATGTTCAAGCAGACCGAGACCTCGCCTTGGGAAAACGCAGTCTTGAATTAAGTTCTGATGAATTAAACCAGGCAAATCAGAGTTTGCGGCAAGAGGCAGAAGTCCGTCAGCACGTCTTAACTAAGCTCAAAGGTACTACCAACGATGTCTTTGCGCGCCTTGGCAAACATCTGGCCGATAAAGAGAGTGTTGAAGAGCTGAGCCACGCACTTGCGGGTTTGGTTGATGAGCTTCTCACTACTCGCAGTGAGTTGCAGCAGGCCTTGGCGGCGATAAAAAATCAACAATTTGCGCTTGATCAACACGCAATAGTGAGTATTACGGACGCCACTGGCAATGTCATCTATGTCAATGACAAATTCTGTGAAATCAGTCAATATCTGCGAGAAGAATTACTCGGATCGAATCACCGCATCGTCAATTCTGGCTTGCACAACAAGGAGTTTTTTTCTGCTCTTTGGACCACAATCTCTCAAGGGCGTGTCTGGCATGGTGAAATTAGAAATCGCGCAAAAGACAATACTTTTTATTGGACTAATGCGACGATTGTCCCTTTTTTGAATGAAAAAAATATACCTTATCAATATATTTCTATCAGAACGAACATCACTGAACAACGCTTGCTGAAGGAAGAAGTAGAATCCAGCCGTGCTCTTCTTGAGAACATCATGAACACGCTTGGTGAGGGTGTTTATACGATGGATGTACTTGGTAAATGCACCTACGTTAATGCAGAAGCAATCGAGATAGTGGGATGGACTCTTGCTGAAATGCTTGGAAAATCACTTCATGACATGCTGCATTCAACCCGTTCTGATGGATCGCACCTTGGTATTGAAGAATGCCCTATCAGTATCGCGATGGCTGCAGGTCATGTTTTTCGCTCTGACGAGGAGTACTTCCAACATAAATCAGGGAGCTTATTCCCGGTATCGATTGTTGCATCACCCATTTTTGAGAATGGCAAGATAGTTGGATCGGTTGCTGCGTTTCAGGACATTACCGCGCGACATGCTGCCGACGCGGCATTGCGTGAGAGCGAAACCAAACAAAGAATGATGCTCGATAATGCCGCTGACGCCGTGTTTGTGGCAGGGAAAGACCAGCGCTGGATTTATGTCAATGATCTCGCACTCAAGATGCTGGGCTATCAACGTGATGAATTGATAGGCGCAACCATGTTTGATATTCTGCCGCTGGCTTATCGCGAAATGTCGCGGCTTACATTTGGCGAGAGGCTGAAGCAAGAAAAATTAATTCGACGCGAAATCACTTTACTGAAAAAAAATGGAAAGCAAGTTTCGGTAGAACTTAATGCTGCTCTTTTGCCTGATGGGAGCATTTATGGCTCATGTCGCGATATTACAGAGCGAAAAATCCTGGATGATGCGCTGGTGAAAGCAAAAGAAGGCGCTGAGTCGGCGTCTAAGGCAAAAAGCGAATTCATGGCAACAATGAGCCATGAAATCCGGACGCCAATGAACGGCATTATAGGGATGACCGAATTGGCACTTGATACCAACTTAAGCGCTGAACAGCGGGAATATCTGGAGATCGTAAAGCTGTCATCAGATTCGCTGCTCGAAATTATTAATGATATTTTAGATTTTTCAAAAATAGAATCAGGCAAATTAATTCTCGATGAGATCGAATTCCCGCTCGCTGAACTGATCGCCATGACTCTAAAGACATTGGCCTTAAGAGCTCACCAGAAAGGCATTGAATTAGTTTATAAGATTGCGCCTGATTTACCTAAAATCTTGATCGGTGATCCTGGTCGATTGCGTCAGGTGATGACCAATCTGGTTGGAAACGCGATTAAATTTAGTGAACTAGGAGATATCGTTCTGGAGATAAATCTCGTTACTAAAATGGGAGAATTTGTCGAAGTATATTTTTCGATTACTGATAATGGTATCGGCATTGAACGAGATAAGCAGGCATCTATTTTTGATCCCTTTAGTCAAGCGGATGCCTCTACGACCCGGAAGTATGGCGGTACCGGTTTAGGCCTTTCAATTTCGTCTCGCATTGTGCAAAACATGCAGGGTCACCTGAGGGTTAAAAGTGAAATTGGAAGCGGTAGCACTTTTTATTTTACGGCGATTTTTGGTATAGGGAGCGACACCTTAGCTGACGATTCTGAAGTTAAGTTGCAGGATTTGACTGTGCTGGTTGTGGATGATAACGCGGTCAATAGACATTTTTTTTCGGACACGTTTACACACTGGAAAATGCAGCCGACGTTGGCTGCAAATGGTATCGAAGCACTGGCGCTTTTTTCATCGGCTTGTGATAAGGCTCGACCTTTTGACTTGGTTGTTCTTGACACCTGCATGCCAGAGATGGATGGCTTTGAATTGGCGACACGCTTGCAAGCGACGGGACAATTATCAAACACCAAAATGATCATGTTATCGTCCGCCGGCTCTTCTGAAGATGCGTTGCGATGTGCTCAATTAGGTATCGCCGGATATTTGCGAAAACCAATTAGCCAACAAGAATTGCATTTTCTCATAGCGTCAGCAATATCGGGTAAGCCTAGCGGCGCCGTGCACTATGCCGATCTTAATCGCGCGCCTAGTAATAGAGCTACTAAATCTAAAGAGCAGGGATTAAATGTCTTGCTGGCCGAAGATAACTTGATTAATCAAAAGCTAATGTTAGTCTTGCTGCAAAAATGGGGACATGTGGCTGATGTCGCAGAAAACGGAATTATTGCAGTTGATCGGTTTGTCAAACAGAAATATGACCTCATTTTGATGGACATGCAAATGCCAGAATTAAGCGGAATCGAGGCGACTCAGCTCATTCGCGAGCTCGAAAATGGTTTGTCTCACATCCCCATTATTGCGATGACAGCTAATGTGATGCAAGGTGACCAAGCCCGTTGCATTCAGGCGGGAATGGATGACTATCTTTCTAAACCGATTAATAGTGACGTGCTCCGCGAACGTCTGCAATTTTATGTTGATCAAAAAAATAATGAGGCGTCCAAACACACCAGTGTGCAAGCGGATGCCGTAGTGAAAAAGCGGTTGGCAGATATAAATGAAGCGTCATTTGATTACAGCTCAGCTCTTTTAAAGGCTGACGTAGAGGTCTTACGCATCATTTCACCCCTGTTTTTAGATGGTTGTGCTGCTCAGGTAAACGAACTTGCAGACGCTATTTTAAGGCGCGATGGAGAGCAACTACACCGCAGCGCACATACAATAAAAGGATTGCTTGGTAATTTCAACGCCACTCCCATTGAAAATCTGGCCAAGGCGCTGGAGCAAAAAGGCAAGCACGGCGATTTCGAGCGCGTGGATATTATTTTTGAAGAGATGAACACGCAGCTTGAACTGATGAATGCCGCGCTGAAGCATTTTGTGTTGGAGCATTTGAACTAGATCTTCCATTTTTTATAAAAATAACTAAAATATAAATGGAAGATTAGTGAGGTAAACAATCAAGCTTTTAAGGCGATTACTTCGCCGTATCGTTTGTTTATCGCAAGAGCATTTCTGTACGTCGCTCTAACCATGCTTTTGCGTTAGCTTCAACGCGTAGAGAGAGCCTTTGCCGCACGGTGGCGTGGTAGTCGTTCAGCCAGTCCAATTCATCGTCGCGCATCAGCGCCAGGTCTATGCATCGGGTATCGATAGGGCATAGGGTTAAGGTTTCAAATTTGAGATAGTCGCCAAATTCTGTTTTGCCTGCTGGTACGCATAGCATGAGATTTTCAATCCGCACGCCCCATTTTCCTGGTCGGTAGATACCTGGCTCGTTTGAGGTAATCATGCCTTCTTCCATCACCATGTTGGCGTCGGGGATAGCGAGGCAGGAGACGGATTGCGGTCCTTCATGCACATTGAGGAAATAGCCGACTCCATGGCCAGTGCCGTGACCGTAATTGATACCTTCAGCCCAGATCGGTGCGCGGGCAGCGGTATCTAGCACGGTGGAGAAGGTGCCGCGTGGGAACTGCATGCATGACAGGGCAATCATGCCTTTGAGTACCAGCGTGAAATCGCGTTTTTGCTCTGCCGATACCATGCCTATCGGGGCGACGCGCGTGATGTCTGTTGTGCCATTGAGATACTGACCGCCAGAGTCTATCAAGAGTAGACCATCGCCTTCAATGACAGCATGGGATTCTGCCGTGGCCCGGTAATGCGGCATGGCGCCATTTGGATTGAAGCCTGCAATAGTGCCAAAACTAGGCGAGATAAAATGCGGCTGGCGCGCGCGTGCTGCACACACTTGCTGATCAATGGTCAGTTCGGT
>JACMRF010000102.1 GCA_014376575.1 Undibacterium sp. | reverse complement strand
GAGTGATGACATGAAGGTCAGCAAAGGCCTGGAGTTTCCCGTGGTCGCGCTGCCGGGCGTGGGGCACATGCCTGCTGCGGGTGAGGATGAGCAGGAAGCGGCTCGGGTGTTTTATGTGGCGGCTACCCGGGCTACGGAGAGGTTGGTGATAGGTGTGGGTGGGTCGGCGCGGTTTGGGCAAAAGCTGGCGTGTGTGTTGAACTACGTGACACAACAAGACCTGTCCCCCTGCCTTCAAAAACGGTAAGTCAGCCGACATGAGCTGAACAGCACTTACCGCATTCGATAGCAAAGCTTTCATTGAAAAATACGCCATCCAGCAACCAAAAGGTTTGGTAATAAACCGTAGAAAATTATGCAGATGGCAAACAAAACACCTTTCAACATAAATACACAATTACTGGTTTACATAAATGGCTAAAAACGACGCGATTCTTTTAAATGGAATCATCAGTGACCGCATTGCATGTGACTCACTGGATAAAGGAGAAGCATTTGAAATATTTGCATTTGAGCAAATACTAAAAAGTTACGATTTGACGCGACAAGAGCTCGAATACGGATGGGTAGACGGTAAAAATGATGGAGGCATAGATGGGTTTTATACCTTTGTAAATGGGGCACTTGTACAAGACCCTTTGAAGTTTTCATGGCCAAAGAAGGGTGCAACGATTGATATTTTTATTATCAATTGCAAATATGATGACTCATTTAAACAAAATCCGTTAAATACATTATTCCCAACTATCGAAGAATTGCTTGATTTTGGAAAAGGCCCCGAGGATTTTAACGGAGAGTATTCAAGTGCACTACTTCGAGCTAGGGACGTCGTTGTCCAGGCATTCAGGCGCACCGCCAGCGGTTTGCCAAGGTTAAATTTTCGTTTCATATACGCGTCGCGAGGTGACAGAAAAGACTTAGCGACAAATGTGGAATCGCGTGGAAATCAGTTGAAAAGAATAGTAGCGGATTACTTTAGTGAGGCAGATGTACAGTTGAACTACTTTGGCGCTGCAGAGTTAATAGCGGCCCATCGAAAAACACGTTTTATATTAGAGCTCCCATATGCTGAGCAGCTGTCAAGCGATCAGGGCGCCTTTATATTGCTGGTGCGGCTAAGTGCCTACGCGGATTTTGTGAGCGACGACCAACGGAACCTCCGTCGATACCTTTTTGATTCAAATGTTCGTGATTTTTTATTTGAAAGTACGGTCAATCAAGATATAACTCAAACCTTAAGTAACAACTTTTCACCAGATTTTGGGTGGCTTAATAACGGTGTAACTATCTTGGCGACCAGCGCAGTTCCACTGGGGAAAACAGCCGCAGGTAATGCCCTACAGCTGCATGATGTGCAAATCGTAAATGGGCTGCAGACTACGCAGACCATCCATCACTATTTTTCTTCACCATTAAATGCATTGCGCGAGGGATGCGTGTTAGTTAAAGTAATTGTTTCTGAAGATACTGCAATCCGAGATAGTATTATTCGGGCAACTAACAATCAAAACAGTGTTGAGTTAGCGGCGTTAAATGCTACCGACAAAATTCAACGCGATATTGAAGATATATTAGAGCGCCATGATTGGTTTTATGAGCGGCGGCGCAATTATTATAAAAATATCGGTAAACCCACAGATAGGTTCATTAATCCACTTTATCTTTCAGTTAGTATGGTTGCGCTTGTACGAAAGGCGCCGCATCAGTCAAGCCGTTTGCAAAATCGTTTCATGCTAGATTCGGAAAGCTATCAGTCGGTTTTTTCCGAAAAAATGCCTATTTTGGTTTGGCCAAAATTAGCGACGATTATGAAACTCGTCGATTCGGTTATTGTTGAAAAAGCCCCAAAGCATAAATTGGGTCGCCGTCTTATTGCGGGATGGCGTGGAGCTGTAGCTTTATGCGCGGTGTCGGAAATTTTAGGTTCGTTTGATTACAGCTTAGAGGAGCTTATTGAACTTGATATCACGCGTATATCCCGGTCCCATGTTATTAGAATTTTTGAATTTCTACTTTTAAAGGTGGATAGTCCAACCGAATACATACCTGTAGCAAATCCGAAAGATGGTATCAACGTCGGCCGGGCCGACATTCAGTCTGTGCGTTTTGGAAAAATTAATAGTATTTCTGGAACAGAAGTTATTGGTAGGTGGCGTCTGCCGACTTGCGTGGCTCCGCCACTCATCCGCAAAACGCCTTCAACAGCTTTTCCATCGTATGTGTCGAGTGAAATTATCGAACGAGTTTTCGATAATTTATTACCACAGCCCTGGCCAAAAGGAATGCAAAACATTGTGGTTACGTCTACGGGTATAGACTTATTAACTGTGAGAAAGGCTATAAAGCATCTTATAGCGATAGGACGCCTAAGCCAACAAGTTGATGGTGTAGTTGTTAGCGCGGACGGACTAATCTTAGATATTGACAAAACACGCGCTGATATACGATACAAAATTGGTGAGCGATTCAAACGGATTCCACCTTTGATAGTTCAGCAGCCGCACTTTCCAAATAGCCCGTCTAAACCATAGCGAATTCGTGGAGGTGTAATTGGAAAATGAGGCGGGGTCAGACGCCAATTTTTTGGGGAGAATCGGGGCAGACACCAATTCTTTTGCCTTAAAACTCGCGTTTCCGAGCTCCGTCAGCTCATTTTTACGAATCAATAAGAATTGGGGTCAGACTTTAATTCTTTTAGCTACCTGATATTGCTTTAGCCTTTTATAAACATAAGAAAAACACTCAATGTCCAGAAGACGTAAAACAAGCCCAATTGAAGATGTGATTGATGTCATCGCAATGCTGCCATGGTGGGCGGGTATCGCAATTGCGGTAGTCGGATATTTGGTGCTGCATCGCTTGGCTACCCCATCAGCAATATCCGCAGTTCAACCGGGGCAAATGAGCAATCTTATTGCTCAGTCTATGGTTACCGCTTTTGCTTATGCAGGCCAGTATCTGGTTCCGCTTGTTGGCTTGATTGGTGCGGCGATCTCATTTTTTCGGCGCAAGCAGCGAATCGCTTTGGTCACGGACGTGGCGCAGGCCCGAAGCGCAGATGCGCTTGACGGTATGTCTTGGCGAGAATTTGAAATGTTGGTGGGCGAAGCGTTCAGATTGCAGGGGTACCGCGTGGCTGAAACTGGGGGCGGCGGACCTGATGGAGGCATTGACTTGGTGTTAACCAAAGGCAACGAGAAGTTTCTTGTTCAATGCAAACAGTGGAAGGCCTACAAAGTCAGCGTGGATGTGGTGCGCGAACTTTACGGCGATATGGCTGCCAAAGGCGCTACCGGTGGCTTTGTTGCCACGTCGGGCCGCTTCACCGACCGAGCACCCAAG
>JACMRF010000101.1 GCA_014376575.1 Undibacterium sp. | reverse complement strand
GGTGAATGCGATATCGGCTGAATTCATTTTTGCATCGCGCATCGCATTCACCAGGCAAGTCTCAGGCGCAGGCAAACCGGCGAGGTAGTTGATGCCAAACGCCATCGGCACCAAGGGAATAAAAAGCAAGAGCACTTTGCGCCAAGAAAAACTACTATTGCGAAACAGCATGAGGCCACACAATAAGATGAAGATAAGGCTGGCTGTGCGGGTTTTTGCCAACAACAGCAAGGCCACAACCAGGTAGCCGAATACAGCCGCACGCCAAAGCGCATGATTTTTTTGCCAGCGCCATGCATGCAACATCCACCCGGCAGCAAGTGCCAGCAATATGCCGAGAAGGATGGATTTATTTCCTTCGTAGACGACATAGCTGCGGAACAATTTGCTGTCCGGTAGCAGTTGCAGGGCGTTCAGATAAAACAAAGTAGCGGCATACACAGCCCCGGCAAAAAAGAGTTGTTGCGCTTTTTTTTGCCAAGCTCCGGCACCCACCGACAAGAAGGGAAATAAAAATAAATAGGTTTGGTAATGCCAGAAACCAGACCAGAATTCAGCTTCAGGGCGCACCTGCGTTAGCCCCACGATCAGCGTTACCGCACTGAGCAACAGCACAGGCATGAGCATTGCACTTGTACGTACACGCTGCCATTTTTCAGCATATCCGCCCGAGATGATCAGGCTGATGTAAAACAGCAAGACGCCGCCATACATCACACCGACCGGAAAAAATAAAGTGAGCGGTAGCCACGCCAGTATCTGTTGTGGCAATGCCGCGCGCCAGGCGTCATGCGCCGCTAAAGACTTCATTTGGCGCTCAGGCGTATTCAATTTGGACGTTCTGTGGGGTCAGCCAATCGCCCAGTTTTTTTCTCAGATGATCGTCCGGATTTACCCGCCATTGGTCGGCCAGATATAGCTCGGCACTGGCATCTCCATTTTGATAACGGATCAACACCGGACAGCCTTCCTGATTGATATGCGGCTTGAGAATTTCAGTCAGTTTAGCGGTATCGATATCGGCATTGAGCGTGATGCGCAAGCCCTGAGAGAACTGCACGCGAGCCCGGCCAATGTCCATCACTTTTTCTGCAGTGATACGCAAGCCACCCGAGAATCGATCTTCAGAAACCTTGCCCAACACGGCTAAAAATTCATCTTCCTTGAAAATGTTTTTGTACTGATCGGCCAATTCGCTATACACAGTGACATCGACTGTGGCGGTGCCATCATCGAGCGTAACAATCAGGATTCTTCCGCGTTGCGTCATCTGCGTGCGCAAGCCTGAAATGACGCCGCCAAGCAAACGCAAATCACGCGAAGGATCAAGCTTGGCCAGCGTGGTTTTCACGAATTGCCGCACCTCAGGCGCATAGGCATCAAACAGATGGCCGGACAGATAAAAACCTAGCGCCTGCTTCTCTTCCAGCAAGCGCTGTCTATCTGTCCATATTTCTGTCTTGATATATTCCGGCGGCGGGATCATGTCATCGTCGTCACCAAATAAGCTCACCTGATTTGCCGCTGCTTCAAATTGTTGCGCCGCTTCCATCGCGTAATCCACCGTCGCCAACAACACGGCCCTGTCCTGCTTCAGGCAATCCATGGCACCGGCGCGTATCAAGGACTCTATGGTGCGGCGATTGACCTGGCGCTTATCAACGCGCTTACAAAAATCAAACAGGCTGGCAAACGGACCGCCAGTGTTGCGTGCATTGACGATATTTTCAATCGCGTTTTGCCCTGAGCCTTTTACCGCGCCCATGCCGTAACGGATCTGCGTCGCCTTCTTGCCTGGCACGCCTACCGGCATGAAGCGGTAGTCGGATTGATTGATGTCTGGTGGCAGCAAAGTGAGTTTACAAATATCGAGCGTGTCTTCCACCAGAATTTTAATTTTCTCGGTATCGTCCATCGCCAGCGACATATTCGCCGCCATGAATGCGGCAGGATGATGCGCCTTCAAGTATGCGGTGTGATACGACAGCAAGGCATACGCGGCGGCATGGGATTTATTAAAACCATAGCCCGCGAATTTCTCCATCAAATCGAAAATCTCGTCGGCCTTAGCTTGTGACAAACCATCTTTGGCCGCACCGTCACGGAAAATCTGGCGGTGCTCGGCCATCTCTTCGGCCTTCTTTTTACCCATGGCACGGCGCAACAGATCAGCGCCGCCGAGTGAGTAACCACCAACCACCTGCGCCATCTGCATCACCTGTTCCTGATACACCATGATGCCGTAGGTTTCCGACAAAATGCCTTCGGTACGCGGATCAGGATAATCAAATTTTTCGCCATGCTTACGTTTGCAAAAATCCGGGATCAGATCCATAGGACCAGGGCGATACAAGGCCACTAGCGCAATAATGTCTTCAAAGCGATCGGGCCGCGCATCCTTCAACATGCCTTGCATGCCGCGGCTTTCCAACTGGAATACGGCAACGGTTTTTGCCTTGGTCAGCAGCTCATACGATGCTCTATCATCGAGCGGCAATTTCGCCAGATCAAAATGGGCCAGCGATGGATCGAGCATCTTGATATAGCGTACGGCGCGATCGAGAATGGTCAGCGTAGTCAAACCCAAAAAGTCGAACTTCACCAAGCCAACGGCTTCCACGTCATCTTTATCGTATTGCGAGACCACGCCGGTATCGCCACCCTGCGTGTACAGCGGACAGAAATCAGTGAGCTTACCTGGTGCAATCAACACGCCACCGGCATGCATACCGATGTTGCGCGTGATGCCCTCAACCTGCTGCGCCAGATCGAGCAAGGTCTTCACTTCTTCTTCATTTTCCTGACGCTCGGCCAACATGGGCTCTTCAATAATCGCCTCGGCGATCGTAACTTGCTTACCCGGTTTAAATGGGATTAATTTAGAAATACCATCGCAAAACATATAGCCAAAATCAAGCACACGGCCTACGTCACGAATCGCGCCTTTAGCCGCCATAGTACCGAAGGTGGCGATCTGCGAGACGGCTTCTTTGCCGTACCTATCCTTGACGTATTGAATCACGCGGTCGCGACCTTCCTGACAGAAATCAATATCGAAATCGGGCATGGAGACGCGTTCAGGATTGAGGAAACGTTCGAACAGCAAGTTATATTGCAGAGGATCGAGATCGGTGATGAGTAGCGAATAGGCCACCAGCGAACCCGCTCCTGAACCTCGCCCAGGGCCAACCGGAACGCCGTTATTTTTAGCCCACTGAATAAAATCGGCCACAATCAGGAAGTAACCGGGGAAACCCATCTTGACGATGGTGTCGGTCTCGAACTTGAGACGCGCCTCGTAGCGCGCCCGCTCCTGCTCACGCTTCAGCTCGTCAGGAAAAACCTGCGTCAGGCGGAACTCCAGACCTTTTTTCGATTCAGCCACCAGAAATTCATTGATGTTCATGCCATCGGGCGTCGGAAAATCAGGCAATCTTGGCTTACCTAGTTCCAGCGTCAGGCTACAGCGTCTGGCAATCTCTACCGCGTTTTGCAAAGCGCCTGGTAGATCGGCAAACAAAGCAAGCATTTCGTCCTGCGTCTTGAAGCATTGTTGATCGTTAAAGCGTCGCACGCGCCGGCCATTCGCCAGCATCTCGCCCTCGGCAATACAAGTGCGTGCTTCATGCGCAGCAAAATCTTCTTTGTGGATGAATTGAATGGGATGCGTTGCCACCACCGGCAAACCCAGTTTATTGGCTAAAGCAACCGCTTGCCGTATATGGCTCTCCATATTTGCTTGGCCAGCGCGTTGTATCTCAATATAAAAATGCTGCGGAAAGATACTTGCCCAGCGCCGCGCATGACGCTCGGCAGCATCGAGATTACCGTTATCAATGGCGATACCGACATCACCAAAATGCGCACCAGACAGAGCGATCAAACCAGGTTCGTCGCCCTTCTGAAAAATCTCCTGCAACCATTCAAATTTCAATTCGGCACGGCCGCGATGCTGGTTCTCAATCCAGGCTTTCGCCAGCAGTTCGCACAATTGCAAATAGCCGATGCGGTTTTTGACCAGAAGTAATAAGCGAGTTGGCTTGTCACGATCCACCTCATTGGTGATCCATACGTCACAGCCGACAATGGGCTTAACACCCTTGCTGCGCGCGGCCTTATAAAACTTCACCATGCCAAACAAATTGGCGAGATCAGTCATCGCCAACGCAGGCTGTTTGTCGTTAACCGCGGCCTTAACAACATCGTCGATCCTGACCAAGCCATCAACGATCGAATATTCTGAATGCAGGCGCAGGTGAACAAACTGGGGAAATGTAGGCGGAGTAAGGACTGTTTGGGCGATGGCGCCGGCAGTTTCAGCCGGAAGTATTAGTTCATTTGCGTGTTCAGTAGTCATCCCGCTATTTTACCGCGTTGCCTGTCTAAAACTGAGATTTACAGAATTTTTGCGGTCTTAAGTGCAGGACAAACAAAACAATAAGCCCCATGAATGGTCGCTGGCGCGCTATCCACCAAGCTCAGCTTATTTAGCGCATTCGCCTACCTCTTTTAAGGTCGCGAGAAAGACTTGACATGCAATAGGGCAAGATTCATTATGAAGTTGCTATATATTTTGCACTGACCAGAAGCTTGCTCATGCAATGCAAAAACCGAAAACAAATTTGCTGTCATAAAAAAACCTTATTTCAACCATAACGACTGCATCAGATTCACGTGTTTATTCGAGTATTGGCATTGTAAGCGCGGCAACGCCACAGTAGCGATACTCGCTTTAGCATGGATCTCCAATGCGGCAAAAGGCAGCTGGGTAAATGATGACGTCATCTGCCACCAATTGATAGGAGCGATCGATTGCCATGAGCTTTCTAGAAAAAAATAATTTTGCTGCCTTTTCAAGTGATGCCAGACTGGTGGCAGATATTGGCGCCGCCCACGCCCGCTTTGCACTAGAAACATCCCAAGGCAAGTTTGAGTCGATAAGCTCCTTGAACTGTAACGATTATTCCGGCATTGAACCTTTATTGCACGCCTATCTCGCCAACCATAGCGCTACCACAGTACGTCATGCTGCATTTGCTATTGCCAATCCCGTCGATGGTGATTTTTTACGAATGACGAATCGCGACTGGACTTTTTCTATTGAGGATATAAGGCAGAAATTTGGTTTGCAAACGCTACTGATCGCGAACGACTTTGCTGCACTGGCAATGTCCTTGCCAGGCTTGCAAAAAAAAGACCTGGTACAGATTGCTGGCGGAGCACCTGTCCCCAAATCAGTGATCGGCTTGCTGGGGCCCGGAACCGGCTTGGGCGTATCGGCGCTCATCCCAACGTCTGACGGTTTTATAACGCTCAATAGTGAAGGCGGCCATGTCAATTTTGCGCCCAGTGATGAACGCGAATTTGCTATTTTTCAACATGCCAAGCTGGAATGGCAGCATGTTTCAGCAGAGCGCATCATATCTAGGCCAGGAATGGAGCTGATCTATCGTGCGCTTGCCAAACGCAACCAAAGCAACGCGCCTCCACCTAGCAGCAAAGCGATCATGAGCGGCGCATTAAATGATCACAATGCCTTATGTATTGAGACCCTGGATTGCTTTTGTGGCTTGCTAGGCAGTTTTAGTGGCGATCTTGCCCTCAGTTTGAGTGCGGTTGGCGGAATCTATATCGCAGGAGGAATAGTTCCTCAGATGCTGGAATGGTTTGCCAAATCAACTTTTAGAGCCAGGTTTGAAGCCAAAGGCCGTTTTTCTGCCTACCTTGCCCAAATACCGACCTACGTCATTACAACGGACAATGCGGCTTTTTATGGCATGTCGGCCATTTTATCCGAACACTTGCGCGGCAAGAACGGCGACAATTCTTTGGCGGATAGAATTGGCCAATTGCTGGCTGAACTTTCACCTGAGGTGCTGCGGGTAGCAAATCTTGCACTCGAAAATCCACGCGCCATCGTCGACGAACCTATCGAAGAAATTGCGCGCTTGGCATCGGCAAGCGAATCTGCCGTGATCCTCTTTTGTCGCTCACTCGGGTTTCTCGACCTGGCCGATTTCAAACTTGAATGTGCCAATAGCCTGACTGGGTCGATTTCGGTTCGCTATCTGCGCAAAGCGCAACTGGAATTAGAAGAATTGGTAGAAAAGCGCACTGAAGAGCTAAGACAAAGTAAGTTGCAGCTAGAAGAAATTGCCTTTCTCGATGCCCTCACTGGCCTGCCTAATCGACGACTCTTTTCACAACGTTTCGAAAATTTTATTGCATTCGCCAAACGCAATCACGTGCAATTTGCCCTATTGCTCATTGATCTCGACAAATTCAAATATATCAATGATTCCTATGGTCACGATGCGGGTGACGCTGTGTTGATTGCGGTCAAAGAAAAGCTGAAACTAGCGACGCGCGCAGTCGATGTCGTCGCACGGCTCGGTGGTGATGAGTTTGCCATCTTGCTTGATGGCCCAGGATCAGTCGATTCAATACAGTTAGTAGGCGAACGCATCATCAAAATGTGCGCAGATCCTATTTTGTTCGGCGATCTGCAATTTACCATCACGGTAAGTATCGGCGCTGCCATCTTTGACTTCCATGGCACCACTCAAACTGCCCTCTACAAGGCAGCGGATCTGGCGCTTTACGAAGCCAAAGGCAATGGTCGAAATACTTGGCGCTGTAGCAAGTAAAATCAAGGCAAAAACCGCCAGCGATCGTAGAGCAACCGTAGCGCAATCGTAGAGTAATCGCGAGGTAATATTGAACATAATAAGTCAACCCGGATTTTCCATCGGGACAGCGGCAAGTGTGCATTTGGCGGGCTCGCTAGCCAAGCGAGACGCCCGTTACTCAGCAAGGTGGCACGCGATCCGCGATGGTGCTATTGCTTAGCATAGTCACACCTCATTAGCGTTCGTGCGAAGTGATCGCGGTCTCATGGAAAATCTGGAATAAATAGACTTATTAAGAATCTCTTTGCTGTCTTCCCGTATTGTCGTGAGCAACGCACTAGCTTGATATGATTGCTGCCATCCTTTGCACTTAGTATCCGACTGCATACAAATACCTTATAATGCTGTTGAATCAAAGACTTATGAATCAAAGACTTATATAACTTACCAAATTTCTCATGCCTGCCACTTCTCTTACTTCAAGCAATAATTACATCAATATTTCGGCTTATAAATTCATCACCTTCACCGATACCTTCGACAAACGCCCTGAATTTATTGCCAAGTGCGAAGAGCTCAATCTAAAAGGTACGGTATTGCTGACGCCTGAAGGCATTAACATGTTCCTCGCTGGCTTGCGACATGAGATTGACGCGTATATGGCCTGGCTACATACCGACCCACGCTTTGCCGACGTAGTGGCAAAAGAAAGCTTATCGGATCATCAGCCGTTCACCAAATTACTAGTCAAGATCAAACCCGAAATCATCACCATGCGCATGCCCTTGATCAAACCGGAAGACGGCCGCGCACCTTCAGTTAATGCGCATACGCTCAAGCGCTGGCTGGATCAGGGCCATGATGACAATGGCAAAGCCGTTGTCATGGTGGATACACGCAATGATTTTGAAGTAGACGTTGGCAGTTTCGACAATACCATTGACTACCGCATTAGCAAATTCACAGAATTCCCCGCAGTGATTGAAGCAAATCGCGATGCCTTGAACGATAAGACGGTAGTGACTTTTTGTACCGGCGGTATCCGTTGCGAAAAAGCGGCGATTCACATGCAAAATGTTGGCTATGACAGCGTGTATCAGCTCGAAGGTGGCATCCTGAAGTATTTTGAAGAAGTCGGCGGTGCGCACTACCACGGCGACTGTTTTGTCTTTGATTATCGCACCGCGTTGAACCCGCAACTCGAAGCCACCGACACAACCCAGTGCTACGCTTGTCGTGCTGTAGTCACACCACGCGAACAATTATCACCATGGTATGTAGAGGGAAAATCGTGTCCACATTGCCAAAAGCTAATGGCACAGGCTAGCCAAAGCCAATGCTCAGTATAATCGCTAAAAAACGATACTCCACCCCAGTATCAACCAATGACACCTTGATACGCATATACTGACTGCGCATCAAGGTACACGTAGCCTATACTCCCCTTATTTTTATAGACATGAAAAAACCGTCATCAGCAGCGAAGGCTGCTAGTTGACGGTTTATTTAGCTTGCAGAAGTGAACGGTCAAGCAAATTCACATGCGTGAGTGCTCAATTATTTAACGCTTCCACCCAGCAAAGCTGCTCTCTTTTGCGGTTTGGCAGCCATGCTGTTGCTCACCGAAGCAGGAGAAGAAATAACTGATTTGGCACTTGGCTCATAAGGCTTGGAAAACCATGGATCAATTTTTTCTTTAGGCGGATTGTAACTACGCACCGGACGCTCGTACGACTTATCTGCCACTTTTTCGGCATCTACGCGGCGTGGCTTGCGTTCCGTATGCAGCGCAGATGTGGCGACAAACCCCGCCAATTGCAGTCTGGTAATTTTTTGTTTGATCAATTTTTCAATATCGATCAATAAACGCTCATCTTTATCGGTATGCAAGGAAATTGCATCACCCTTTGCACCAGCGCGACCGGTACGACCAATGCGATGAACGTAGTCTTCAGCGTTATACGGCAAATCAAAGTTGATAACACAAGGCATTTCTGAAATATCAAGCCCACGCGCAGCCACATCAGTGGCGACCAAAACCTCTACTTCACCGCGCTTGAAAGCGTCTAGTGCGCCCATGCGTTCTTGCTGCGATTTATCGCCATGGATAGCCGAAGCTTTAACACCTTGCTTAACCAAGTGCAATGCTAAACGTGAAGCGCCAATTTTAGTATTCGAAAAAACAATAACCTGTTTCAGACCGCGCTCACGAATAATAAATGAGACGGCATCCCGTTTTTCTTCTTCCGCGACTTTGTACAGAATTTGCGTGACGTTATCCGCAGTAGCATTACTGCGCGCCACCTCAATAGTCACAGGATTGGTCAAGAAACTTGCTGCTAATTTTCGTATTTCTTGCGAAAACGTCGCCGAAAACATCAAATTTTGACGTTGCTTTGGCAAAAGATTAATGATGCGCTGCAGATCAGGCAAGAATCCCATATCCAACATGCGATCAGCTTCATCCATCACCAGAATCTGCGTTTGCGACAAATTGATCGTCTTCTGTTGCACATGATCAAGCAAACGACCAGGCGTGGCAATGACAATTTCTATACCCGAACGCAAGGCGTCTTTCTGCGGCGTCATATCGACACCACCAAATACGACAGTCGCGCGCAACGGCGTATGGCGTGAATAGGCTTTAACGTTTTCAGCCACTTGATCTGCCAACTCACGCGTCGGCGTCAAGATCAACGCCCGTACCGGATGACGCGCTGGTGAAGCACTGGTATTCGCATGCGCCATCAGCAACTGGATAATCGGCAAAGCAAATCCCGCAGTTTTCCCAGTTCCTGTCTGTGCTGCCCCCATCACATCGCGACCTTGCAAAACAATAGGAATAGCTTCCGCCTGAATCGGCGTAGGATAAACATAGCCTTGATCGCTGAGCGCCTTCAGAATATCAGGCGACAAACCGAACGAATCAAAACGTACGGGATCAGGAGTTTGCTCTGGGTGCGGCGTGGTATCGGTCATGTTTTGCAAGTTGAGTCTTCAGTGAGTAGAACACGAGATCTATGGATATGTAAAATTCCATGATGTTGCCTCATAAGAAGTAAAGGCGCGGGCGTAATAAAATAGCCGTACATTATACCACTACGTCAACAAGCACTATTCAAAGCTGATTTTTTAAATAAAGATCGGCTTTTTTCACATTGTATTTCTGATTAAAACTGCAGAAATAAAAAAAGCCCTCACAATTTCTTGCAAGGGATTGATTCAATGACTTATACCTGGTGGGCCTCCCGTGAGTCGAACACGGTATCAACGGCAATCTAGCAAACTTGATAAGTGTACCGCGTGTGTAACGGCGCGGCAGACAATATACCCCGCACAACCCAGCTTAGTTACGACTCAAGAAACGCAACAAATCCGAATGTTATCCTGAAACGGCAACCGCAATACCGCCCAATTTACCGCCTTCGAATGATAAATTGCGCAAGAATTCGCTTACCACTTGCGAAGGCAAGTAACCAATGTGATCCATGTGTAACGAGCAGTAGCCTGGGGCTAGCCATTAAACGTAATCCGGAGTTGGGCAAATAGACACTCTGGAAGGTTTATTGAAAGATATAAAATATTAAAATAAGTCGCATATATGCAATTTTAATTAGTATATGATGTGTATATGCGACTTAAAACATTTTCCTCATCGGATTCACAGCACACCTTTATTCGATTAGGTGAAAGAATTAAGCTTGCTCGCAAAGCAAAAAAAATCACACTCAGAGAATTAGAAAATCGTTGTGGCGTGCATCGCACTACGCTTGGGAGATTGGAATCAGGCGATACAACCGTCAGTATTGCCGTGCTTTTGGCTGTATTGGAAGTACTTGGTATTTTGTCCGATCTTGAACTAATTGCTAGCAGCCCCACTGAGACCGACAAGTCTAAAAAAACGGTTCCTCAACTCGATTCGGATTTCTAGGATATATGATGAAGGAATGTACCGTTTTTGTCTGCACAGATATTAATAACCCTATTGCAGCTGGTAAATTTGCAATAGATGACACAGGACAAGGTCATTTTATTTATGGAAGAAAATGGAGATCTCTAACGACTTCCTTCGCATTCGATCCGGTCAATTTACCGTTAAATGAAGCCCAACAGTCAATCACTGTGCATGGGGACGCTACCTACGGCGTACTCTCTGATGCAGGTCCAAACAACTGGGGGAAAAAGGTCGCACACAGTATTTGCAGGATCCAAAAGATAAATTTTCCAAGTAACCCGGTCGAATGGTTGCTGCATGCGTCTAATTTTGGTTCGGGCTGTCTGGCATTCACCGAAAACCCTTCACAACATCCAGAAATTCTTACGACAAGCTTACCTAGCCTCACCGAGTTGGACTCAAAATTTATTGCGCTTACCGATGATCTTGACTCTATTAAGGATCCCGAACTGATACGCCTTATCGCGCCAGGTGCAAGCCTTGGAGGGGTACGACCTAAAACGGTCGTTATCCACGACAACGCCGAATATATTGTCAAACTTAATCGGCGGGATGATTTATTTGATGTGTCAACGGTCGAGTATGCCTCGTTGCGGCTGGCGCATTTGTCCAAAATAGATGTGCCTGATTTTGAGCTGGTGAAAGTGGGCGATCGCCCCGCATTAATCATTAAACGATTTGACCGGACTGAAAATAGTGGCAGGCTTCATTACATTAGCGCCAACAGCTTACTTAACGTCAATCAATTGATCGTCCCCGATCATGAGTATAGGACGCGATATTCCTATGCCGGCATCGCTGAAATCTCGCGAAAAATAGATCCTGAAGCGGTAACTGACAGTCATCAAATTTATCGCAGAATGGTTTTTAATATCCTGATTGGAAATGTGGATGATCATCTGAGAAATCATGGTTTTATCATGACAGACAAACCTGGAAAATATCGACTTTCCCCGGCATTCGATATTCTGCCCCACTTAGAATCTGCAGCCGCCCCACAATATATTGGTGTCGGTGCGTATGGTCGTGCCAGCACAATTGACAATGCCCTTTCCCAATCCGGACGATTTTTCTTAAACAGCAATCAGGCAGAAGAGATAATTCAGGAAGTGTTAAGCGTTGTGACCAGCTGGAAGCGAATATTTAAGGAATCTGGCGTTTCCAATAAAGATATTCAACTGCTAGGTTCATGTTTCGACGTAGCTAATACCGCGGCATTCCACGGAAAACATTGATAGACGTTCTCGTTTGTTTGAATATAGAGCATCGGGCTGACCTTAAGATTAGCGTTATTTTTGGGACTTTATCCGGTTCTGTCGCATCAACAAGTAAATCTAAACCGCGTTCTTGCCTCTCCTTCGAAATTTCATAAATCGACCGCTGCGAATTATCAAATAAAGGTTATTTTTATTTCACTTTGAATCCTGAATCGATAGTTCCAGCTTAGAACAAATGTGCGTTTAGAAATAGAGCCTTTTGGCAGAAGCACTATTTCCTACCGAAGAAGGATCGGGTCACTCAGCGTGATCGGGGAAATTCTTAAAAGAAGCTTCACCAAGTGCTACTTGGGCGTCCTTACTGTTTGAAGTTGCTGACGAAGAAAATCGACAAGAGTGTGTACACGTGGTGCAAGTCGATAACGGCTCTGATAAATCACATACAGAGGTGCAGATGGCATCGACTATTCAGAGAGGGCAACTGCAGTCGGGCTGCCGCCAAATCTTGCTCGATATCCATATTTCGCTTAGTCAGTTTTCAGTTGAACTATTGCAGTGCCAATTGGGCAAACATAAAGAACACGTGTTTACCTATGCAGGAAAACCATTAGCACAGGCAAATAGCGTTATTGGCGCAGTGCGTTAAAGCGAGCGGGAATTGAAAATTTTCGCTGGCATGATTTACGTCATACTTGGGCTAGTTGGTTAATACAAAACGGCACGCCTTTGTATGATCTGCAGGAAATGGGGGGATGGAAGTTGTCGGAGTTGGTGCGTCGGTATGCTCATTTGGCACCCGCGCAATTGGCAAAGCATGCGTCTGTAGTTGGAAATCTGCTTTGCGACACAATTCCGTCACAAACCCAAAAATGAACAAGGGACTAGCTTTCGCTAATCCCTTGTTTTTACTAAGTAACTTGGTGGGCCTCCCGTGAGTCGAACACGGTACCAACGGATTATGAGTCCGCTGCTCTAACCAACATGAGCTAGAGGCCCTATTTACCAGCACCCAGAATGGCGCCAGAAACCGAGCACTCATTGTATTACATTACGCAGTTCCTACACAAGGCTTGGCATTAATTACTTAAGTTTCTCCTGTTATCCGCAAGGTGAAAAATTAATTTACATTTGATTTATAACGAATCTCAGCAGACATAAAAAAACCTCGCAATCATATCGACAGCGAGGTTTTTTTAAGGTCAATCACTTGCTAGATTTAGGCTAATTTCCTTCTAAGAAGCTCTTCAATTTATCAGAGCGCGAAGGGTGGCGTAACTTTCGCAATGCCTTAGCTTCAATTTGACGAATACGCTCACGCGTAACGTCGAACTGCTTTCCAACTTCTTCTAATGTATGGTCAGTCGACATCTCTACACCAAAACGCATGCGTAACACCTTTGCTTCGCGCGGCGTCAAGGAGTCCAAAACATCTTTGACCACGTTGCGCATCGATGCATGCAAAGCCGCGTCTGCCGGTGCCAACGTGTGACTATCCTCAATAAAATCACCTAGATGCGAGTCGTCATCATCACCAATTGGCGTTTCCATCGAAATCGGTTCTTTGGCGATCTTCATGATCTTGCGGATTTTATCTTCCGGCATTTCCATTTTAATTGCGAGTGTTGCCGGATCAGGTTCTGCTCCGGTTTCTTGCAAAATCTGCCGAGAAATACGATTCATTTTATTGATCGTCTCTATCATGTGCACTGGAATACGAATAGTACGCGCTTGATCAGCGATAGAACGTGTAATCGCCTGGCGTATCCACCATGTGGCGTAGGTAGAAAATTTATAACCGCGGCGGTATTCAAATTTATCAACCGCCTTCATCAGGCCGATATTGCCCTCTTGGATCAAATCCAGAAACTGCAAACCGCGATTGGTGTATTTTTTAGCGATGGAAATGACCAGGCGCAAGTTGGCTTCGGTCATTTCACGCTTGGCTTTGCGCGCCTTCATCTCACCTGCAGACATCTTCTTATTAATGCCACGCAAATCAGGCAACGGCAATACTACACGCGCCTGCAAATCAATCAACTTTTGCTGCAACTGCTGCACAGCTGGAATGTTGCGACCCAAGATTACGCTATAAGAATGTCCGGCATTTACTTCACCCTCTACCCACGCAAGATTAGTTTCATTACCAGGAAAAACCTTGATAAAGTGAGCGCGCGGCATATTGCAACGATTTACCACTACATCGAGAATTTGCTTTTCAACATGCCGAACTTCATCCACCTGGCCGCGCAAAGTGTCACACAGTTTCTCTACTACTTTGGCGGTAAAACGGATACCCAACAATTCATTCGATATAGCTTCTTGCGCCTTGATATAAGACTTTGAGTTATAGCCCTCTTTCTCAAAAGACTTGCGCATTTTGTCGAAGTTAGTTGAGATAATTTCAAATTTCGCTAGCGCATCGCGCTTGAGCTGCTCTAATTGCTCAGCAGAGATACCCGCCGCTATGGCAGCCGCATCTTCTTCATCTTCCTCGTCCTCTTCTTCGTCGTCTTCTTCGTCTTCTTCGTCTTCGGCGACAACGACTACCGGAGCAGGTTTTTCTTCTTCTTCGACAGCATTAAGATTGACTAAGCCATCAACAATGTCATCTACTTTAATTTCATCATTGGCGATGCGATCTGCCGCTGCCAAAATTTCAGCAATGGTAGTCGGGCAGGCGGAGATCGCCTGTATCATGTCTTTCAGACCTTCTTCGATCTTTTTCGCGATAACAATCTCGCCTTCGCGCGTCAACAATTCGACTGTGCCCATTTCACGCATGTACATGCGGACAGGATCGGTAGTGCGGCCAAAATCAGAATCGACTGTTGACAATGCCGCTTCAGCAGCGGCCTCAACCTCATCATCATCGCTGGTCACGGTTACAACATTATCCGACAGGAGCAGAGCTTCGGCATCCGGTGCCTGCTCATAAACAGCAACACCCATGTCATTAAAGGTGCCAATAATGCCTTCAATCGCCTCTGGATCTACAACATTTTCGGGCAAGTGATCGTTGATCTCTGCAAATGTTAAGTAACCACGATCTTTACCAAGTTTGATCAGTGTTTTTAATTTTTGGCGTCGGCGCTCCAACTCTTCAGCAGTCGCTTCAGGATCGGCTGAAAAAGCATCTTTAAGCAGCGCTTTTTCTTTTGCTTTACGATCTTTCGCTTTTGCCTTGTCGATCGCTTTCATTTCTGCGCGCTCAACGGCATTGAGCGCAGCCATTTCTTCATTTTCTGGCTGATATTCCTTTGGCTTACGACCGCGACGACCAGGCACTTTCACACCGGGTAAAATATATCCAGACGTATCAATAGATGCCAATACTGCGGCATCAGTTGTTTGGCTAACTATAGGCGCAGATCCAGTTTTTATCTCTTGCACTTCAGTCACTTTTTCAGCCTTCGCTGAACCCTTAACTGGCCTAGTTACTACCTTTGAGTCGGTTTTATTAATTGTCACAGAAGCTTTCAATGGTGCAGTTTGTGGCTTATCCGTATTTTTACTGCTCTGCTTAACAAGAGGGTGATCATTACCCGCCTTCAGCGTTAATTCTCTTTTTGTTACCAACTTTACAGCCTTCCTATTTGTTTCTTGGCTCGTCGATTTAGCGACCAGCTTTGGCTCTTGTTTGCCTATATTTCCCATCCTTGGCATTTCATTGGTGGCTGCAATTGGCACCGACTTCTCGCGCTCATTAACCACTTTAGGCGCTTTAATATCTTTAGCAACTTCTTTTTTAGAAAGTAATTTAACCGCAGCTGGCTTGACTTTTGCAACGCTCCGGAGATCTTTGGCGGGCATCACTTTCACTTTAGGCGTAGTGCCAGATTTTTGTATGGACTTGGGAGCAAGCTTAGTCACAACCTTCGCTGTTGCGGGCAGTAGTTTTTTCGCGGGTTTCTTCATTGCGTTAGCCATTGTATCGAACCTACCAGATACTAGAATCGGTCTATTCACGTAAAAAAAGCAATGCAATACCGCCAGACTTATCAATCTGCTGCGCAGCGCACTATTCGTTTTTATGTTAGACAAGCCGAGTCTCAGCGCCGGTGTTTTGGGTTACTCGGAGGAGCATTTGCTCACCTAAACAACATATTCCCAGCATCAACAGAAACGACCTAGCTAGGAATGGAAACAACCTAAGACCTTGAATCGAAAGCTTTTAATTATAGCACGCAGCAAAAGTTTTCTCTAGTGCCAGCCGAAACAAAGCCTAACACACAGACCATGTAAAGAAAAAACTACTATCTACTAATAAACGAAATAAGTACAGAAATAACAAATTAACGGCAAAATAAAAATTGAATTGACTACAAAGACCTCATCTATCGTGCAGCTTCCGCTTCCGCTTGACGACGAATATCCTCCTGCAACTGGGTAATTTCTCGATAACGCGCAATATCTTGCGCCTCTCGCAAGCCACCAGCCGCTAACTGCATCATCTCCAGCTTCAGAACTTGAGAACTAATTTGACGCAAAGCCCCTGCCAATTCCAATTTCACCACGTCGAATTCTGTTTCTGTTTGCTCGGCAATTTCAGCAATTAGGGCATCAAAATCGGAGCCAGTTGCTCGCAAATGCTCCGCAAGCGCAGCGAAATTAGCTGACTCACCCATTTGTTGCGAAACGATCACTAAGTGAGTTAGCATTTCGGCACCATCAGGTGCCAATTTCGCTGCATTTGCTAGTATAGATGCATCCAACATTCCAGCTAAAGACGGGTGCGCGACCAAAATTCGCATCACCTGACGCTCCAAGCCCACTGGTGCATTGCGTTTGCTTTTGGGCGGTGCGATTCTGGCGCGAGCAACTGGCTGAGAAAGCTCAAATAGAGACTCAATCTCGGCTGGGGTAGTCTGCGTTAATTGCGCCAATCCCCGCACCATTTGCAAGCGCAAACTGGAAGGCGTCATCAGTTGCACCAATGGTTTAGCATCAAATTGTGCTCTAGCCCTACCCTCGGCAGACGTCAGATCTGAATCACCAACAACCTCTTTCAAAAAAAATTGCGATAAAGGCATTGCATCCTGCACCTGAACTTCAAAAGCCTCTGCACCCAATTCGCGAATGTAACTATCCGGATCATGCTCAACCGGCAAGAACAAAAATTTGATTACCTTATTATCGTTAACATGCGGCAGGCACGCATCCAAAGCCCTTCGTGCAGCGCGACGACCAGCTTTATCACCATCAAAACTAAAAATTACGCGATCCGTTTGCCGCAACAATTTTTGCACATGCGTAGGCGTACATGCGGTACCAAGGGTCGCAACGACTTGCGGAAATCCCATCTGTGCCAATGCCACCACATCCATGTAGCCTTCAGTCACCAGCACATAGCCCACATCGCGAATTGCCTGCCGAGCTTCAAACAAGCCATATAGCTCATAGCCTTTTTGAAACAAGGGCGTTTCAGGCGAATTCAAGTATTTAGGCTCGCCCTGATCCAGGATGCGTCCACCAAATCCGATAACCTGTCCTTTTGTGTTTCTAATGGGGAACATAATGCGCTCACGAAAACGATCGTAACGCTTTCGACTCGATGCATCTTCATCACTTTTATCAATAACCAGACCTGCCTCAACCAATGCGGGAGACGCATAATCAGGGAAGACACTGCGCAAACTATCCCATCCATCAGGAGAATAACCCAAGCCAAAACGCGCTGCGATCTCGCCCGTCAAACCCCGTTTTTTTAAGTATGCTACTGCCGGTTCGGCGCCGCGCAATTGTTGTCGATAATAATCACAGGCCTTGGTCATTACATCACTAAGTGCCAGACTTTTAGCATTCACTTCGGCACGCTGCGCGGGCAATAGACGGTCATCTTCAGGCACGATCATGCCATTATTTTGCGCCAGATCCTTAACAGCATCTACAAAATTCATGCCGGAATACTCCATCAAAAACCCGATGGAAGTACCATGTGCGCCGCAGCCAAAACAATGATAAAACTGCTTGGTTGGACTTACTGTAAAGCTGGGGGATTTTTCATTATGAAAGGGGCACAAACCCATAAAGTTTGCGCCGCCTTTTTTGAGCTGGACATACTTACCCACCACATCAACGATATCGACGCGGGCAAGTAAATCCTGAATAAAGGTTTGAGGGATCAATGAGCAATACTCAAGCAAGACAACCAGACTAATGAATCACAAGGCTATGC
>JACMRF010000010.1 GCA_014376575.1 Undibacterium sp. | reverse complement strand
TTTCTAGGAAAAATTTATCATGGCAACAGCACCAGAAAAAAAAGTACCGGTCGCAGTGAAAGCACCGGTTGTACCCGCTAAAAAAATAGCGACTGCGGCTAAGGTTGCCGCTAAGCGTCCTGCCAAGGTCGCGGCAACAGTTGCAACAGCAAAGCCGGTCGTTGCGGCGAAGCCAGTGGTCGCAAAAGTAGTTAAGTCTGCAGTTAAGGCCGCAGCTAAGGCTGCAGTTAAGCCTGCAGTTAAGCCCGCTGCGAAGCCAGCTCCAAAAACCCTCGCCAAGGTCGCAGAGAAGCCGGTAGTCGCAAAACCAGTTGTCGTCAAAGCGAAAAAAGCCAAATTGGTACGTGATAGTTTCACCATGCCAGAAACTGAATATGAAGTGTTGGGCAATGTTAAAAAGGTTTGTCTCGCCGCTGGTATAGAAGTGAAAAAGAGCCAGCTGTTGCGCATCGGCGTGCTGTTACTGAGCAAGATGGATGTCGCCAGCTTGAGAACGCAAATCGCGCATCTGGAGCCGCTCAAGGCGGGACGCCCAAAGAAAGAAAAATAATCACCGTCATATCAAACCAGTGTTAGTTTGAACTATTACGGTAGTAATGACAGCCCCGGCAATGATATTGCCGGGGCTGTTGTTTTTTTATCTGTCATACAACCGACATGAAACTGTCATGGTCTTGAAGTATTCGTCATTTAATCTTCGTGCGTCAACTGACCGAAGAGGAAAAAATGAGAGTACTGACCATACCCGCCGACGCAAATCCAAGTTTTTCTAAGCTAAGTTTAAGTCTCGCCAGCACCGCCAAAGAAGTGAAGGAAGTGCAACGCCTGCGTTACAAGGTGTTTATCGAGGCGATGGGCTTAAACGCTCTGGCCAATGCCGATGGCTTGGACAAAGATGAATTTGACGAACATTGCGATCACCTGATCGTACGCGATACCAAGACCCTTAAAGTCGTGGGCACCTATCGTATTTTAGGCCCCAACGCCGCACGCCATATCGGCCGCTATTATTCTGAAACAGAATTCGATTTGTCTCGTTTGCAAAACATACGCGGCAGCATCGCCGAAGCAGGGCGGTCGTGCATTCATCCTGATTATCGCGGTGGTGCGGTGATCATGATGTTGTGGTCCGGCTTGGCTGCCTACATGCAGCGCGAGCGTTGTACTTACCTGATAGGTTGCGCCAGTATCAGTCTGGCCGACGGCGGACATAACGCTGCAGCCATCTACCGCGGTTTTCAGGAGTCTGTCTTTTCACCGATTGAATACCGTGTTACGCCAAAATTGCCCTTCCCTATCGAGAATATGGACGAGGGCCAGACAGGACGGATTCCGCCTTTGCTGAAAGGCTATTTGCGCGCCGGTGGCTGGGTGTGTGGCGAACCGGCATGGGACCCTGATTTTCATTGTGCCGATTTGTTCATGATGCTGCCCCTGGCGAATCTGGATAACCGTTACGCCAAACACTATGGTACGGAAGGATCAGAAAAATGACACCTGCAGATCAGTTTCTCCATCAAAAAATAGATCACAAGCTCAATCAAAAGCTCAATCAAAAGCTGTTTAAAACCAGTAAGCATGAAGTGATACGTTTTAGGAGCATCTGGATTTCTGATCTGCATTTAGGTACGACAGGCTGCCAGGCGGCACGCCTGCTGGAGTTTTTACACGCGACCGAATCCGACACCCTGTATCTGGTTGGCGATATCATCGATGGCTGGCAATTAAAGCGGCGCTGGTATTGGGATCAGGTGCACAATAATGTCGTGCAGACGGTGCTGAAAAAAGCCAAGAAGGGGACCAATGTCATCTTCGTTCCCGGTAATCACGATGAGGCGGTACGTCAGTTCATCGATCTTGATTTTGGCGGCATTAAGGTACGTGACGAGCTGGTGCATGTGACTGCGCAAGGCAAACGCATGCTGGTGCTGCATGGCGACAGGTTTGATGGCGTGATTGCCTGCGCCAAATGGCTCGCTTATGTCGGCGACAGTTTGTACACCGTGATCCTCAAGTTCAATCAGGTATTTAACAACTGGCGCGCCCGCGCTGGTTTGCCGTACTGGTCTTTGTCGCAGTACCTCAAGCTCAAGGTAAAAAACGCCGTCAGTTATATCAGTTCGTTTGAAAACGCCCTCGCTGACGAGGCGCGCAAGCGTGGTCTGGATGGCGTGATTTGTGGCCATATTCACAAGCCGGAAATCCGCGACATTGACGGTATTACCTATTGCAATGACGGCGATTGGGTAGAGAGCTTGTCGGCGCTGGTGGAAGAGGCAAATGGCGAATTGCGCCTGGTGAGCTGGCACGACATCATGCTGCGCGCCCATGCGGTAGAAACGCTCCCTGAGATGGCGCTGGCATCAGCGTCGCCGCTTTAATATCCGCTTAATATCCGCTTAATATCCGCTTAATATCCCTCCCATTTTTAATTTAAAAAATGAAAGCGCATTATCCATGGGCCTTTTGAAGTGATTTCGCTTGTAAAAGCGCATGGATAGTGCGGGCTTTGTTTGTGATTTTAATTTTTCTTTCTCGGGTGGTCTTGCATTTGTCTTGATTTTTGCTGCAAGAATGGATTGAAAAATCACCACTATTCATGACGCCGTCATAAATATCATGTATCTTGAGAGCAATTATTCGGCAGCGCTTGCCTTGTTCTACGTTCGGGAGTCTCCATGCAATTTTTACTCAATCCAGTCGTTATCCTGATGGGACGTTTGCGTCTTATTCCTAAATTTATGATCGTTGCGGTGCTGTTTTCTTTGCCCGCCATTGTCGTTTCTGGTTTGCTGGTCAATGAGTTGAATAAATCAATTTCACTCGCTGCTCAAGAGCGCATTGGTGTTGTGCATGTGATGCAGGTACAGGACATACTACGCCTCACTCAGCAACATCGCGCTTTGCGCCATCTGGCGCTAGCCGGCAATGCGCCCGCGAAGGCGGCAGCGGGCAAAACGCAGGATGAAGTGACTGCAAAATTAGTCAAGCTTGATGCTTCACAAAAAGGGCAGCCGCAAATGGGGATTGATCTCGCCGTCAATGCCACCAAACAATCCTGGCTTGCCATCCAGCAAAAAATATTGACAACTAAGGCGAAGGACAGTTACGCAGAACACACTGCCATGATTGATCAGTTGGTTAAATTGGGTAGTACCATCGCCAACAATACCAATCTGACTTTAGATCCCGAGGTAGAAACCTATTATCTGACCAGTATTTTCTCCAAAACCATTCCGGAACTTGCCAATGTAGTTTCTGATATTGCCGCGCGCGGTGCGCCGTATATTGATACCGCTTTGCTAGAGCCGAATGAAGATGTCTTGATCAACGCCAATATTATGTGGGCCAAACGCGATATTGATCGCTTGTCTGCGCAGCTAGAGGCGATGTTGCGCGAAAATCCTCATGTGAAAGGGAAAATCGCCTCATCGCAAGAAGTGATAGCGAGTAATCTTAAATTTTTGGAGCGGGCCAGAAATGAAGTGTCCAATGCGCTTGATCAGACGTCAGGGACAGAGTTTTTGGCGGCGGGAACGCAAAGCGTTGACGCCCTGTATGGCTACGCCAATACGGCAGGACAATTGCTTGATGCCTCACTGGCGGACCGTATTGAACACGAAAAATTCAATCGCAATCTGATGATCGCTGCCATTTTGCTGACGATGTTGATGGCGGTGTATTTGCTCGCTGGATTTTATATATCTTTCTCGCGCGAGATTAAAAAATTAAGCGTAGCGGTCGAAAATGTCACGCAGGGCGATCTGAGCAAACAGATGCAATCTCACGGTAAGGATGAAATTGCCGTTTTGCTCAATGCCTTTGATGGTATGCGCGAGGTATTGGCGCGCCTGGTCGCCGATATCCGTCACAGCACAAATTCTATCGCGACTGCATCGAGCGAGATCGCCCACGGGAACGCAGATTTATCCTCGCGTACCGAGCACCAGGCCGGGTCGCTGGAAGAAACATCTGCCTCGATGGAAGAGCTGGCCAACACCGTAAAACTGAATACCCATAGCGCACAACAGGCCAATCAAAACGCAATGGCGGCGACTGATATTGCAACAAAAGGTGGCGTTGCGGTGACGCAGATGATTACCATGATGGATGGGATTCAACAATCGTCCAAAAAAATCAGCGACATCATAGGCGTCATCGATGGTATCGCTTTTCAGACCAATATTCTTGCCCTCAATGCGGCGGTAGAAGCAGCGCGAGCGGGTGAGCAGGGGCGCGGTTTTGCAGTAGTCGCGTCGGAAGTACGCAATCTGGCGCAACGCTCTGCAAGTGCGGCCAGAGAGATCAAAACGCTGATCACGACGTCGGTAGAGCAGGTGGGGGCTGGCAGCCGCCAAGTACAGGCGGCAGGCCACACCATGAAGCAGATTGCCACGTCGATTGATGCGGTCACGCGTAATATGAAAGAAATTACCACCGCCAGTGCCGAACAACATAGCGGCATAGCGCAGGTGAATCATACGCTCGGCCAGCTAGACGCCATTACCCAACAAAATGCGGCGCTGGTAGAACAAGCTGCTGCCGCGGCAGAAAGCATGCATGATCAGGCCTTGCTGCTCACGAGGGCGGTTGATGTGTTCACCATATCGGAAGACACGCTCTCGACCGTGCATGACCAGACAGGGGACGGCCGAATGAATATTCCGGTTCTCACGCGCGTCAAGACACCAAAGAGAGGGTTAAGTAGTAGATCGCTGACGGTGTCTGATGTGAATTCAGTAAAGCAATGTGCCTGAACGTCATGCCCTGTTATTGCTTAACTCGACAATACAATTTATTAATTTTAAAGAAATTTTAAGAAATTTGTGAACCGATTCCCCTTTTTTTTGACACGCTCCCATTATCAATATGCATGGGCATTTTTTAAAAACCATTACGCTCAAATTCTTCTGTGGCCGTTTATCTGCAGCCTGGTGATTGTGGCGCTTTGGCTTTTTACGTATGCAAAAATTGAAGACGATAAAAAATCATTACAAGTCAATGCACAGAAAGATGTCACCGCCTTATCCCGCTCCTACGCGCAATATCTGACGCGCACTTTAGAACAGCTCGATCAGGTCAGCAAACATATCAAATATGATTGGGAAACTTCACGCCGACATTTGCGGCTTGAAGATTTACGTGTACAAGGCATGTTTACCGCACCGCAATTTACCCGTATCGCTATTTTCGATCAACAAGGCAAAGTTGTTACTTCAACGACGGCTTATATCCAAACCAAAAATTTGGCGCAAGAGCATGCTCAGGACGACACATTGCGTCGCTTGTACCATTTTCATCAGCAGAATAATTCGAGTGAAATGCAAATTGGCTTGCCTGGCGCGCTCAATAATATAGGCAAGCAGGTGGTGCATTTTTCGCGCCGGCTAGAAGCCGCTGATGATAGCTTTGATGGCATGATTGTTATCTCGGTAGAGGCGTCGTATTTTTCTACTTTTTATGACGAGCAGAGCATGGGGCAGTCAGGCTTGTTAGCTGCCTTGGGAGGTGAAAATTTTATCGGCATTTCACGCATTGGCGATATTGTGCGTATCGACGGTGAGCAGGCTTTTGACAAAGCGATTCCCTTCAATATGGATATCGGGGCCAAATATATTATTGAGCCCAGCTTTTTTATTGATCATCAAGCTCGCTTTTTAGGCTGGCATAGGCTAACTGCTTATCCGCTGACTGCAGTGGTCGGCTTATCGTATGATGAACTACTCGCGCCTTACTATAGCACCTGGCGCAACAGTAGAAATTTCTCCATCGTCAGTAGTCTCTTTCTGATTTTATTCGGCATCGTTGCCACTCGCATGTCCATCAGCTTGGCATGGCGAAAATACCGCGAGAATGAAATACACCATACCTATCGGCTCGCAACGGAAGGCGCGGATAATGGGTTTTACATGCTCAATGCCTTGCATAACGATGACGGAGAAATCGTTGATTTTCGCTACGTCGATTGCAATGTGCTCGGTGCAAAATTTTTTGGCTTGAACCGCCAAGAACTGATCGGCGTAAGGCTATCTTCTTTGCATGTAGATCACTATTTCAAA
This sequence comes from Undibacterium sp., assembly GCA_014376575.1. Next base: position 1,115 of record JACMRF010000010.1, on the reverse strand, counting down.
AAGTTATTAGCGGTCTTCTGCAAGGCGATGGAGACCGGTTTTGTGGAAGACGAATATAAGGTGCCTGCTGAAAGCCAGATAGATTTTGCCTGGGCGCGCCGCCGCCTTGCACGGTCTGGCTCGGGCTTAGCCGTGACGATTAGCGATATCAGTCTGCGCAAGAAAACCGAAAAAGAGTTGGTGCATCTAGCGACCCGTGATGGACTAACCGGTTTATATAACCGCCATTGGTTGCTCCAACATTTGCCAACCGCACTTGAGAGAGCCACGACAGGCCAGTATATGCTGGCGATTCTCTTCGTCGATCTGGACGGTTTTAAGGTAATCAACGATACGCGTGGCCATGCCGCCGGCGATCAGTTATTAAAATCTGTGGCATCCCGATTGCAGTCAGTGTTGCGACCGACTGATCAAGTGATACGGCTAGGCGGCGACGAATTTGTGGTGATATTGGAGCCCGTTTATGAAGAGAGTAAATCCGCCAACGTTGCAGAGCGGATCAGCGAATCGTTTGCGCAGGCATTCTTGTGGAACGACGAGAAGCACCAGATCAGTGCTTCTATAGGCATTAGTTTATTTCCTCGCGATGGGGATGATACCGAGACACTATTGAAAAACGCAGACATCGCGATGTACGCGGTAAAGGCGGCTGGCAAAGGGCACTATAATTTTTTTAGACCAGAACTATATGCCAAGTTAAAAGACCGTTTTGAGCTGGAGCAGGCGCTCATAGAGGCATTGGAGTTAAAGCAATTTGTTTTACATTATCAACCCCGCGTTGATGCTCTGACAGGTGAGATGACGAGCATGGAAGCGTTGATCCGATGGAATCATCCTGAGCGCGGCGTCGTGTCGCCGTTAGAGTTTATTCCCATCGCAGAAAACTCAGGGTTGATCTTGCGTATTGGTGATCAGGTCATGGAAATGGCATGTGCCCAATTAGCCGATTGGCGGGCGCAAAATTTGGCATTGGTCCCCGTTTCCATTAACGTATCGGCACGTCAGTTTCAAACCGGGTATCTTCATTCCAAACTGAAGGCTTGTCTGGAAAAATATCAGATTGATGCGCAGTTTCTGGAAGTTGAAATTACAGAATCGGCCATGATGGGCGAGGG
>JACMRF010000100.1 GCA_014376575.1 Undibacterium sp. | reverse complement strand
GCCTTGATCACACGATTTTTCCCAGATTTCTTCGCCTCATACATGGCTTTGTCAGCCCGCTTAACAACGGTATCTTGCGATTCACCTGGTGTACGCAGTGCTACGCCTGCGCTGAAGGTAATAAACAAATGTTGATTATTTGCAGTAAAGAAGTGGGTGGTTAATTCTCTTTGCACCCTGGCCATCGCTGAGGCTGCTTCGTCTAGCGTGGTTTCCGGCATGATGATTAAAAATTCTTCGCCACCGTAGCGGGCGATGACGTCGATTGATCGTAGAGTTTGTTTGACGATGCGTACCAAATGTACTAATGCGACGTCACCGGCAGAATGGCCTTGAGTATCGTTGAGTTTTTTGAAATTATCCAAGTCCAACATGGCCGCGCACAGTGGCGTGCCACGGCGGTCTGCGCGATCTGCTTCTCTTTCAAATACATCATCAAGTCCGCGCCGGTTAAGGCTGCCGGTGAGTTGATCTTCTCGCACCAGTTCGCTCATGTGTGCTAATTTTGCTTCCAGTTCTTTAATCCGGGCTTCCGCTTCTTTGACTTCTTTTTGTGCTGTGACCATGATGTCGTGCGAGCGCATGGTTTCTGTCTGTACAGTGCGGGTTTCGTCAAGGATGGCGCCGATAAGTTGAATGACTACGCGACTGTCCTGCGTGTGACTGATTTTTTGGGCGTACTCGTCCATCTTGTTTTGATAGATGCTCGTGCTCGTGGTCATCACATCTAGGCGATCAATAAACGTGGACATCATTTTTTTGACAGACGTTTTAGATTCATCAATACTATGTTTCAAGACCCCCTGCTTGTAGATGACGTCTTTGAGGCTGCGTGTTGCTTCTTGCAGTGCGCGGTGATCAATCGGGCCGGCGATGAGATGCTGTACGACCTCGATCTGGCCGCGCAGCCAGTTATCGTCATCTAATAATTCGCGTACATTCTCGAGAAGTAAGGCAAATAAGCGCAATAGAAGCTCTTGCTGTTCAGCAGTGTCACCACTTTTTAATTCTATTTGAAAACATAGTTGTTTAATGCGAATAGAGATGTTGTTGAGCGCAACTTCTGTATCTGCTTTCTTTACTGCAGCACCAATCGCCTCTGACTCAAGGGCGAGTTCGGGAGCAGGTTTTAGGAGTGAGCTTAGTGCCAAGCTTAAAGTTCTAAAGAGTAAATCCTTGAGAATGCTTTGGCGCGGATCTGGGCCGGCATGATCGTCTATCAGTGATATTTTAGGTGCAATAGGTATTGGGTCGACTAAGCTAATGGTGTTTGCAGGCGGCGCAATCGAAATTTTTTCTGCGAGTTGCGTTAATCCCTTGCTGTAATCTTCCCAGTTAGCAGTTTTGATTGCGCGGCTAAATCGATGGCCAAAATTGACCAATTCACCGGTAGATTTCTTTAGGCTGTTTGCGAAGTCATTGAGTAGTTTTTCAGCTTGTGATGGGGTAACTTCTTTTGCCTCAATCAAATCTTGAGCCGTGCCCTTTTCAAGTTCCTCGTCCGCTATACCAGAAATTTCTACGTAGAGTTTGCGATAGGCTTGCGGTGTCGGTGCGACGCGTTCTATGGCTAAGCGCCGAAAAGTTTCTCGTGCAATGTCTGTAGGGCTTTTGGTCGGAATATTTGTTTGCTTAGTTGACATGAACTCTTTCGGCGGACATCGTTGCTAGCGTATTTTAGTATTTTTATGAACGATCTTGATATGGATTTTGGAATGTACTGAGGGTAGATAAATCTTATTTATTCTACCAGCTCGTTCTTGATTGCATAGTGCGTCAGTTCTGCATTGTGTCGTAGTTTCATTTTAAATAATAATCGTGCACGATATTCGCTGATAGTTTTGACAGAAAGTGACAATTCCTTGGCGATGTCACTGACGCTTTTGCCTGATGCGATCATGGTCAATGTCTGAAACTCACGATCAGACAGCGTCTTGTGCAGCTCGCCTTCGTATTCTTGATTAAGATTATTTGCCATCTCCTGGGCAAGTGCCGGACTAATGTATTTGAGTCCTGAAGCAACTTGCTTAATCGCAGCAACAATTTGTGACATAGAGCTTTGTTTGTTGAGGTAGCCAGATGCTCCTGATTTTAGTGCACGAACCGCATATTGATCTTCACGATGGCTTGAAAACATGATGATAGAAATATGTGGGGATTCTTTTTTGATTTGCTTTAATACTTCAATGCCATTGCGATCAGCGAGGGCAATCTCTAGCAACATAATGCGGCACTCTACTGTACGAGATAATTTGATTGCCTCTAAGCCAGTTTCGGCTTCGCCAACGACCATCATATCGTGTGTGTTGTTGATGATTTGCTTTAAACCTTCACGTACAACGGCATGATCGTCAATGATCAGTATTTTGATTGCTGCATTTTCTGACATGCACTTACCTTGAGTTAAATATGGTTTGTAAATTGCGGTTGTTACGGCATCGCTAGGCTAACATTCTATAAGGTAAGAGAGCCTACGGTAATCATCTCATATTAAAATATTTGAATTTGCGTCAATATTGTATTGCGATGGAGAGTATTTTTGGCAAAATTTATCAATGGCATGCCAAAGTTAAAGAGTCGCCTAACGTAGCCGCCATATGTGTTCTGCGTGAAGAAAGTATAGCGGCCACTCACGCAATGGCCATCGGCCTTTTCGGGCTTTTGTTGCTTGTAACCCGCATGGATGTTATGTGTTGGGCTTGGCATGGATGAAGAATGTCGCATTTGAAGTGGTTTTTTTCAGTCCAGGAAGGCTTTTATCGATGCTAGCGTATTGCCTAAATAAGTCCGCTACAATGGCAAGATGAATAAAGCATTTGTTAAAGAAACCGAGCAAGAGGAGGATCAGGATGTCGCTGCTCCTGAGATTCCTGCCGGGGTTAAAAATTATATGACTCCAGCTGGCCATCTGCGCATGAAGACTGAATTACTGCGGTTAATTGATGTCGACCGGCCTGAAGTGGTAAACATCGTTCATTGGGCAGCGTCTAATGGAGATCGTTCTGAAAATGGCGATTATATTTATGGCAAACGTCGCTTGAGAGAAATAGATCGACGCATTTACTTTTTAACTAAACGGCTTGATATTGCGGAAGTTTTTGATCCTCGCATTCATCATGGATCGGATCAGATTTTTTTTGGTGCGACGGTTATTTATGAAAACCAATCAGGCGAGAGCGTTACTGTCACTATTGTTGGCGTTGATGAGTTTGATCCGCTGAAAGGGAAAATTAGTTGGATATCACCAGTCGCACGTGCGCTGATCAAGGCCAGAACAGGCGATTCTGTGACTTTAAATACGCCCGCAGGCGTTGATGAACTAATTATCTTGCAAGTCGATTATCCAGAATGAACTTGCTTATCGAGCGACAAAGAATTGTAAACTATCCTTCAATGACAAATGAGTATCTCCTACGCGCAGTTAAACCATCCTTTGAGGATTCCGCTTGCTGCGGAAATCCACTCTCGTCCATCGTTACGTCTTCGTGCGCCAGAAGCAGTCACCCATCTGGCGGTATATGCAAAAAATGAGAGCAGTGCTGAAGCTGATAATTTGCAAACTCAACATGAAATTTTAGCTGCATTCTGTACCTATTTTGGCGTTGCTTCTCCGGCTGGTGAGGCAAAGTATTTTTTTCATGACTTTGGCCGATTTCGCTTGAAGTGGGAATGCCATACTGAATTTGCTACTTACACTTTTGTTGAGAATGAACATGGTGAAGTTGTGTCAGGTCAAGGCGTAGCGCACGCCTTGACTCGGGTGCCTATTGGCCATCTTCCGCAGCAATGGCTACTAGATTTGCGTGGCAAAGTCATGGTTGCGGCGCATGTAGTACTAATCAAAGATGACGATAGCTCAGGTGACGCGCCGTCGCCAATCCGACAAACTCTGGAAGGTAGTGTCTTAGTCGGTAGCCAGGTGCTTCAGCGCGGCCAGGTGTGGACTGATTTTTTGATCCAGGCAGACGGGTTTAGTCGTTTCATCGTTAAAGATCAGGGGTTTTTAGACCAGCAGGCCGGACGCATTGTGCAGCGTTTACTTGAGATTGAGACTTATCGGATGATGGCATTGTTGGGTTTGCCTCACGCCCAAAAAGCAGCACCAGTTTTAGCTGCAATAGAAAATGAATTGGTAAAGTTGACCGCGGCCATGACCTTGCGCGGCAATATTGCCATTGGCACTGATGAGAATGACGATACAGATTCGGAGCAGATTTTGTTGCGCCAAATTACGGTTCTTGCCGCCCGCATAGAAAAACTATCTATGGAAAATAACTATCGCTTCTCTGCATCCAAAGCATATTTTAGTTTGGTGCAAGCGCGAATAGACGAGCTACGGGAGTTTAGAATTGAAGGCGTGCCAACTATCAGTGAGTTCATGGATCGACGATTGGCACCTGCTATGAATACCTGTGAGGCGATTGTGCGTCGTCAAGAGGGGTTGGCTGATCGCATTGCCCATACCAATGATTTACTACGTACCAGAGTAGGTATCGTACAAGAGCAGCAAAACCGTAAAATTTTGCAATCGATGAACAAGCGTGCCGCACAGCAATTGCGTCTACAACAGGCAGTTGAGGGGCTGTCGGTGGCGGCGATCACATATTACGTTGCCGGTTTGTCTCAGTACGCAGGCAAAGGCTTGAAAGCGGTTGGCGTTCAGATTAATCCCGATCTTGTCACTGGCTTATTAATACCTGTTATTGCCGGTGCTGTTTGGTTGGGCTTGCGACGAGTGCATCAACGACTGCATCATTAATTTAGGTTTTGTTCAGCGAAACGGTATATGAACATATGCCGTTGAGCAAAAATCACAAATGATCGCGCCAGATTTTGCTTACACCTGCCAGATGTTTGACGTTGCGTATCAAGCGTGCCAAATGTGTTCGATTTTCAATTTGTATAGTGAAATGAATATTTGTCATGTCATTAGATTGGCCATCTTCCATACTGACATGACTAATGTTGACGTCTGACTCACCAATTTCTGCGGCAATACGCGCCAATGCACCGCGCTGGTTATTGACCATGACCGTGATGCGGCAATCAAAGCGACGATTTAAATCTTCGCCCCAACTGACATCAATCCAGCGATCCGGCTCTTTTACCTGCATCCGTGTCGCGTTGATGCAATCGTCCTTGTGAACAACTAATCCTTGATCTCGTTTAAGTTGGCCAATAATGCCGTCACCTGGTATTGGCAAGCAACATGGTGCAAGTTGTACAGAAACGCCTTCGCTACCATAGATAATCACAGGATCTGGCTTGCTATTTTTTTCACCTTCAAAAAGCTGAAACGGAATCGAAGGCGAGTCATCTTCAACTAGATCAAGAATATGTCTTGCCACCAAAGCTGCCATGCGTTTGCCGATGCCAATATCCGTTTGTATTTCTTCTAATGTAATGGCGCTTGATTCATTGAGTAGCTTATCTACTAAAGATTTAGGCAACTCCGGATTAAGATGAACTGCGATCAATGCTTGCGCGAGCAATTGTTTACCAAGTTCGGTTGATTCATTGAGGTTGATTGTTCGTAAATAGTGCCGTATTGCTGAGCGTGCTTTTCCCGTGCGCACATAGGTCAGCCAGTTAGGTGTTGGGCGTGAATTTGATGAGGTGATGATTTCAATAATATCGCCATTCTTTAATTCCGAGCGAAGTGGGACGGGTTCATTATTGATCCTCGTCGCAATGGCTTGGTCTCCGATATCCGTATGAATAGTATAGGCAAAATCCAATGCGGTAGCACCGCGCGGTAACGCGATAATTCTTGATTTTGGAGTGAATACATAGACAGAGTCGGGAAATAAGTCGATCTTGACATGCTCAAGAAACTCAGCAGAGTCACCAGTTTGCTTCTGAATATCCAATAACGATTGCAACCAGGCGTGCGTACGTTGCTGCAAATCTGTCAGGCTACCGCCTTCATTTTTGTATAGCCAATGTGCAGCGACGCCAGATTCTGCTACGTGGTGCATGTCTTCGGTACGAATTTGAAATTCTACTGGCGTGCCATAAGGGCCAATCAGTGTCGTATGCAGGGATTGATATCCATTCGATTTTGGGATGGCAATATAATCCTTGAATTTGCCCGGCATCGGTTTGTACAGCGCATGCAAAGTGCCTAGCGCATAATAACTATTGGGGAAATTGTCTACGACAATACGGAATCCATAGACGTCAAGCACTTGAGAAAAGCTCAATTGTTTGTCGCGCATTTTGCAATAGATGCCGTACAGTGTCTTCTCTCTGCCGTAAACTTGCGCATGTAAATTAGCATCTGCCAACGCGGTCGTGACACTTAGCATGATTTTGTTGACGACTTCACGACGGTTTCCTCTGGCCGATTTCACTGCTTTTGCCAAAGTGCGATAACGCATAGGATAACTGTGTGCAAAGGCCAGGTCTTGTAATTCGCGGTAGATATTGTTTAACCCAAGCCGGTGCGCGATTGGCACGTAAACTTCCATGGTTTCGCGGGCGATGCGGCGCTGTTTTTCCGCTGACATGGCACCCAAGGTGCGCATGTTGTGCAGACGGTCTGCAAGTTTAACCAAGATAACTCGCACGTCTCGCGCCATCGCCAAGAGCATTTTACGAAAATTTTCTGCTTGTGCTTCTATCTGACTTTGGAATTCAATTTTTTCTAGTTTTGATAATCCGTCGACCAGTGCTGCCACAGGCGCACCAAAACGCTCTATGAGCTCTTCCTTTTTTACATCCTGATCTTCCATGACATCATGCAAGAGCGCTGCCATAATAGCTTGCACATCGAGTTTCCATTCCGCGCAAATTTCTGCGACAGCAATCGGATGGGAGATGTAAGGTTCTCCAGATTTTCTTATCTGGCCAAGATGCATTTCGTCCGAAAAACGATATGCTTCCCTAACTAATTTTAAATCGTGTGGAGAGAGATATTCGGAAAGCGTGTTAGCTAATTCAGTGATTGAGGCAACGTTCGCGGCTTGCGGATGAGGCGGGGGTTCTTTTGAGGAATGTGTTGCGAAACTTTTTTTTGTTTTGGACGTAATCGAGCGCAAAACTGGTTCTTCAGTGTTGGCGGGAAGTGCAGAATGGTTGTCGGAAAGATTCATTCTGTCTGGTTCCCAGCCGATTCACTTGATAGCGCAGTGCAAAATTAAAAGGGTACTTTTTTCAACATTTCAATGCCGATTTTACCTTCGGCAATTTCACGCAGAGCGATAACAGTAGGTTTATCCTTTGCGTCAACCTTTGGAGTGTGACCTTGCAATAACTGACGTGCACGATAAGTTGCGCACAAAGTTAGTTGAAAACGATTTGGAATATGTTTCAGTGCATCTTCAATAGTAATACGTGCCATTTTATTTCCTTAGATTGTAGGGTTAGCGTGGATGCCTAATTGGGCAAACAGCGCTGCGTTGCGCGTGGCTTGCTGCGCGAAGCGGCAGCGGGTGGCTTTGACGATAGCGTTCAATTCTGATAATGCAATCGCAAACTCTTGATTAATAATAACATATTCGAACTCCGGCGCGTGCGCGATTTCACCTCCAGCGGCCAGAATACGTCTGGTAATGATGTGCGGCTCATCCTGTCCACGCTTTTTTAAGCGCTCTTCAAGCGCGGGGATGGATGGCGGCAAGATAAAAATACCAACTGCGTTGGGAAAGCGTTTCTTCACTTGCTGTGCGCCTTGCCAGTCGATTTCCAGCAGAATATCTGTGCCCGCCTGCATTTGCTGCTCAATCAGAATGCGCGATGTACCATAGTAATTGCCGTGTACTTCGGCCGATTCTAGAAACTCACCTTGCGCTTTACGCGCTAAAAAATCATCAACACTCGTAAAATGATACTCACGACCCGACACTTCTCCCGGGCGCGGTGCCCGAGTGGTGAAGGACACGGATAATTTGTTGGCAGGCTCGTTTTGGAGAAGGGCGTTGACAAGTGTGGATTTGCCCGCTCCAGATGGTGCGGCAACCATAAACAGGCTGCCCGAGGTCGTTGTGGTTAATGTCATAATTTTTTCTGCTCGGAGCGGCGATATTTTTGATGAAAATAAGGGAGTATCTATCATTTCGTCTGAATTCTCCATTGCCTGATTGCGCTAAAAAATATACTGCAGGTAGTATATTAGAAATTTCCTCTATTCAAGATTCTGAACTTGTTCTCGCATTTGCTCGATTAATAATTTTAATTCCATTGACGCATCGGCTAATTCCTTGGCGGTCGCCTTTGACCCCAAGGTGTTTGCTTCTCGGTTTAATTCTTGCATCATAAAATCTAAACGCTTTCCAACTTGCCCACCTTTTTTGAGTATGTGCCGCGTCTCGGTGAGATGCGCAGACAAGCGACCCAGTTCTTCAGTGACATCAATACGTATCCCGTACATGGTAACTTCTTGCCGTATGCGATCGAGTGCTTCGTCGCGTGTGATTGTTTGTGACGCGCTGCTGCCAGCCTTTTGCATTGCCAAACCAAGTGCTTCTTCTAGTCGGGCCGTTGCCTTTTGTTGAAATTGCTGAACTACAAGCGGCATCATTGGCGTAATACGCTGAACTATCGCTTCCATTGCCGTTATCCGGTTAGTCAATTCCAATTCCAACGCCGCGCCTTCACGTTCCCGGCTAATAATGAACGCCTCAAGTGTTGTGTTGATCGTTGTGGTGATGGTCGATTGCAGTGAGTCAGCGTTAATTTCAGATTCTTCAATCACGCCTGGCCAGCGTAATATTTCATTGCTTGTTAACATCGAAGCAGAGGGAAACTGCTTGCAGATGGCATGTTGAAATTCAAAAATTTGTCCTAATACCTCTGAATTTAATGCTTTACTGTTTGCATTGCTGGTTTTTTTGCCAAAACTGAAGCGGCATTCAACCTTTCCTCGGTTTAGCCTTCTTGCGATGGCATCTCTAAACAAAGGTTCGACGGATCTAAAATCGTCATTAATGCGAAATTGTAAATCCAGAAAACGAGAATTGACACTCTTGATTTCTATCGTTATTGTCCCTGCGTCAGTTTCGTGTGTGCTGGTCGCGTAACCAGTCATGCTGTAAATGCTCAATTGTTTTCCTTGGATACTGTTACGATAGGAGAAATTATTTTTAGTGATGATAAAAAATCATTTAAATTCTGTATCTTTGAACACCAAGATAATGCGTGTCTTTACAAACCTTAAAATAATCAACACAATCTATCCATAAAGATGGATATAGGATGATATGGCTGCACAAAATAACGCTCCTTTGCCTGATGGCTTAGAAATTTCTGGATATCGTATTGTAAAGAAAATTGCATCCGGTGGGTTCAGTATTGTTTATCTTGCCTCCGATGAAGATGGAAACGCGGTAGCGATTAAAGAATATTTACCTAGCTCATTGGCATTGAGACAGCAGGGAGAATTAGTGCCAGCTATTTCTGCTGAAAACCTTCCTGTTTATCGTATTGGTTTAAAGTGTTTCTTTGAAGAAGGGCGTGCGTTGGCGCGTATCGCGCATCCAAATGTCGTGAGCGTGATTAATTTTTTTCGCGCTAACGAAACGGTTTATATGGTCATGGCCTATGAGTCAGGGCGCTCATTGCAAGAACACATATTGCGGCGACGCGATAAAGGTGAAAAACCCCTGGTTTCTGAGCGCTTCATTCGGCGGATGTTTAGTCAGGTCATGAATGGTTTGCGCGAAGTGCATACCAATAAGTTGCTTCATTTGGATTTGAAGCCAGCCAATATTTATCTACGTTTGGACGGTACTCCTATTTTGCTCGATTTTGGCGCAGCGCGACAAACGCTAAAAACCGACTTGCCAAAGTTATATCCTATGTACACCCCAGGTTTTGCGGCGCCAGAGTTGTATTCTAAAAATGGAAATCTTGGCCCCTGGACCGATATTTATAGTATCGGTGCTTCGATCTTTGCCTGCATGGTGGGGGCGCCGCCACAACCGTCTGATCAACGTAAAACGATGGATAAAATGGAAAATCATTTTAGAAAACTCGACGGTTTATATTCGCCTGACCTGATCGAGGTAGTTCGATGGTGCTTGAAAATTGATCCTTTGGAGCGACCTCAGAGTGTTTTTGCATTGCAAAAAGCGTTATCTACAAAAGTTGAGCCGAAAAAAGAATTAACGTTAATTGAAAAACTTAAGCAAAAATTTAATACTTTGCTTGCTCGTCATAAAAATAAACGTCGCGACAAAGACCACACAACTATTCAAGAGAACACGCTTATTTAAAGCGATATGTTCCCAATGTCGGTCGACCGCCACTCCTTTGACTTTAATTGTAATTACTTTATTTAATGCGCTTCTCAGTCTATCAAGAAAGTCACATCGGTGGCCGTAAGGTCAATCAAGACCGTATGGGGTACAGCTTTACCCGTGACACGATTTTGCTTTTGCTTGCCGATGGTATGGGCGGACATATTCTCGGTGATATGGCGGCTGCAATCGCCATGCAAACCATCGGTAATTTGTTCCAGAAACAAGCACATCCAATGATAGGGCGGCCAGAGCGATTTTTTGAGGAAAGTTTTTTGGCGGCGCATAACGAAATTCATCGTTATCGCATCACAAATAATTTACCTGAAACTCCGCGTACGACCATCGTTGCATGCTTGATTCAAAATGGCAATGCGTACTGGGCGCACTGTGGAGATTCACGTTTGTACTGGATGCGCCAAGGACAAATATTACTGCGCACCAAAGATCACTCACGTTTGGAAACTTTGATTGCACAAGGTAAAGTTGATCCGTCTGAACGTCATACGCATCCTGATCGCAATAAACTATTCAATTGCCTCGGTGCGCCCAATGCGCCGATAGTCGAGTTGTCTCGTCGCGTGTCGCTCCAGTCGGGTGATTTGATCTTGCTTTGCTCTGATGGCTTGTGGGGTGTGTTGCCCGATCATATGCTGGCACAAAGTTTGCACGAACATACGATTGTGCGCGCCATCCCTGAGTTAATTCACTCGGCTATTGATATCGCGGGTAAGCATAGCGATAACGTGACCGCCTTAGCCATGATGTGGGAGGGAGATGATAGGCTGGAAGATACATCTATTATTTCAACCAACACCCTACCTATCGGCTCCATTACTACCACGATTCAAGCACCATATTCTGCTGACTTAGAAGCCATGGAGACCGATGTTTTCAACGACGCCGAAATTGAAAAAGCCATCGATGAAATCCGTAATGCCATCCAAAATTCATCATCGCGTATTACTACCAAAAACTAATTTACAAGCCAACTAACTATGTCCCAATTTCTCCGTCCAAGCGGGCGAGCTGCGCAAGCTCTGCGTCCTACTCTCATTAATCGTCATTTCACCAAACATGCTGAGGGATCAGTCTTAATCGAATTCGGTGATACCCGCGTCATCTGTACAGCCAGTATCGAAGATAAGGTACCTGGGTTTCTGAAGGGTAAAGGCCAGGGGTGGATGACCGCAGAATATGGTATGTTGCCTCGCTCAACACACACGCGTATGGATAGGGAGGCGGCCAAGGGCAAGCAATCTGGCCGCACACAAGAAATCCAGCGCTTGATCGGTCGTTCTTTGCGCGCCGCTTTCGATCTGGAAGCATTTGGCGAACGTACTTTGCATATTGATTGCGATGTGATTCAAGCTGACGGTGGCACTCGTACCGCTGCCATTACTGGCGCAATGGTGGCTGCTTACGATGCCTTTTCAAAATTGTTGGAGCAAGGTGTGATTGCCCAGATACCGGTGAAGCACTTTGTGGCTGCTATTTCTGTCGGCGTCTATCAAGGAGTTCCAGTATTAGATCTCGACTATCTGGAAGATTCAAGCTGCGATACTGACATGAATGTCGTTATGACTGAGGCGGGACATTTTGTTGAAGTGCAGGGAACAGCCGAAGGTGTTGCATTCGATCGTGTGGCGCTCAACGCTTTGCTTGATCTGGCCACAGCCGGCATCGCTGATCTTATTACTTTACAAAAACAAGTGCTAGGCTTGGCAACAGCATGATGCAAAAGATCGTACTGGCATCCAATAATCATGGGAAGCTTAAAGAGTTTGGCCAGATATTGGCACCGTTAAAAATCAGTTTGCACGCGCAATCTGAATTCGATGTTCCCGAGGCAGAAGAACCTTATTTTACATTCGTCGAGAATGCACTGACCAAAGCGCGTCATGCAGCGCGCTTGACGGGTTTGCCCGCGCTGGCGGACGATTCCGGATTGTGTGTGAATGCCTTGTATGGCGCCCCTGGCGTGCTTTCTGCCAGGTACGCGGGCGAACCGAAATCGGATGCTAGAAATAATCAGGAGCTGGTCGCGAATCTAGCGGCATATCAGGATCGCTCGGCCTATTATTACTGTGTTCTGGTATTTGTACGTTCTGAGTTTGACCCGCAGCCGATCATCGCAGATGGTAGCTGGTCGGGTGAGATTATCTCAAGCCCACGCGGCGAGTACGGCTTTGGATACGACCCGCATTTCTGGATACCTTCGCTCGAAAAGACGGTTGCGGAATTGTCGCCTGAGCAGAAAAACAGTTTGTCACACCGTGGTCAGGCCTTGCGTTCCTTGCTTGAAAAATTATGATTATTCCGATTATTCCATTAGCTTCATTGGGCAATCAGGCTGATAAGTCATCACTGTCATCCATACCGCAGCAAGTTGCAGAGCAATTTTTGAGGCCGGGAAGTCTGAACTTTTCTGTATTGCCACCTTTATCTTTGTATATTCATTTTCCATGGTGTGTCAAAAAGTGCCCGTATTGCGATTTTAATTCGCACGAGGTAAAGACAAATTTTGATGAAGATCTTTATCTCAATGCTTTGCGCGCGGACCTTGAGGCGGCGCTGCCGATGATATGGGGTCGTAAGATTTACACTATTTTCATTGGCGGTGGCACACCGAGTTTGATGTCGGCGTCGGGGCTTGATCGGTTGATGTCCGATGTTAGAACCTTGCTGCCAATTGATGGTGCCGCCGAAATCACTATGGAGGCTAATCCTGGCACGTTCGAAATGGAGAAGTTTCGGTCTTATCGCGCTAGCGGTATCAATCGCTTATCCATCGGCATTCAAAGTTTCAATTCGCACCATCTGCAAGCACTGGGGCGGATTCACGATGGCGATGAAGCGCGAAGAGCTGTTGATATCGCCCAGAAGTATTTTGAAAATATTAATCTTGATTTGATGTTCGCCCTACCAGGGCAAACGCTGGCTCAGGCACAGCTCGATGTTGATACAGCCATTCGATTGGCGCCGCAACATCTATCTCTGTATCACTTAACTCTGGAGCCAAATACTTATTTTGCAAAATACCCCCCGATAATTCCCGACGATGATTTGAGCGCTGAAATGCAGGACGAGATTCAATCGCGGATGTTGCAAGCAGGATACATAAATTATGAAGTGTCGGCGTATGCTAAACCGGGTCGCGAGGCAAGGCATAATTTAAATTACTGGAATTTTGGGGATTATCTCGGTATCGGTGCTGGAGCGCATTCCAAAATTACTTTTCCACATCGTATCGTACGCCAGGCGCGTTACAAGCAACCCAAGGCCTACATGGAGGAAAGTTTGCGAGGTGCTGCAGTGCAAGAATCGAATGAAATCCCTCGTGATGAGATTGGTTTCGAATTCATGCTCAACTCCTTGCGTCTCAATCAGGGGTTTGAAGTCAATATTTTTAATGAGCGTACTGGCTTATTACTGAACTCCTTAGAAAAGCCGCTTGTCATTGCAGAGCAAAAAGGTTTGATTGAGATCGACCATAAAATGATACGGCCGACTAGGTTAGGGCGGCGTTTTTTAAACGATTTGCAGCAGTTGTTTCTTGATTACGAGTGATCAATAAGGAATATTTGATCAGTTTTTTATATTGATTTGTTTCTTTACATTGCTGATTCAGACTCCATTCCTGATGATATCGATAAGCGTATTGATGCTTCAAAAATTATTCTTTGCGTTGCTGACCTAGGATGTGTTGGTGATGCAGTGCTTTTCAAGCTCAGCAACCTCGCTGCGCAAGGTTGCTGCGTTTTATTTGATAATGTGACTGCTGCAGCTCTAACATTGCGAGAGCCAAGTTCATTCTCCATTGACTGCAGCACAGGTGGTCCGTTATTTGTTAATT
>JACMRF010000099.1 GCA_014376575.1 Undibacterium sp. | reverse complement strand
TGCGATCGCATCGTTCCAGTAGATGTCTATGTGCCCGGTTGCCCGCCAACTGCGGGGGCGCTGCTCTACGGCATTATGCAATTGCAAAATAAAATCAAGCGCACCAACACGATTGCACGTTAAGAGAGTGGGCTAGTTAAAACATGACGACCAAACTTGAAACTCTCGAATTGGCCTTGCGCAACGCGCTAGGCGATGATTTGCAAAGTATGACGATAGCATTGGGCGAAATCACGATAAATGTCCAAGCTGCAAACTACCTGTCTGCGATGCGCGTATTGCGCGATCATGCCGATCTGCGCTTTGAAGAACTGATTGATCTGTGCGGCGTCGATTACATGGCTTATAGCGATGGCGCATGGGATGGTGCGCGCTTTGCCGTTGTTTCGCATTTACTCTCCATTGCACATAATTGGCGTCTTCGTGTGCGGGTATTTGCGCCGGACGATGAAATGCCGGTGGTTGCGTCGGTCACTGACCTCTGGTCTGCTGCCAACTGGTATGAGCGTGAAGCTTTCGATTTTTTTGGCATCCTGTTTGATGGTCACAACGATTTGCGTCGGATTTTGACTGACTACGGCTTCATCGGCCATCCTTTCCGCAAGGATTTCCCGGTCTGTGGCTACGTTGAGATGCGCTACGATCCAGAGCAAAAACGCGTAATTTATCAACCTGTAACGATCGAGCCGCGCGAAATCATACCGCGTGTCATTCGTGAAGAACATTACGGGGCGAAATAATGGCAGAGATCAAGAATTACACGCTCAATTTTGGCCCGCAGCATCCTGCAGCCCATGGTGTCTTGCGCCTCGTGCTCGAGCTCGACGGCGAAGTGATCCAGCGCGCCGATCCGCACATCGGCCTGCTGCATCGCGCGACCGAGAAGCTGGCCGAGCAAAAGACTTATCTGCAGTCGGTGCCCTACATGGACCGGCTCGATTACGTTTCGATGATGTGCAACGAGCACGCTTACGTGATGGCCATCGAGAAGCTGCTGCAGCTCGAAGTGCCGATCCGCGCGCAGTACATCCGCGTCATGTTCGATGAAATCACGCGCGTGCTGAATCACCTGCTGTGGCTGGGCGCGCATGCGCTCGACGTGGGTGCGATGGCGGTGTTCCTGTATGCATTTCGCGAGCGCGAAGATTTGATGGACGTGTACGAAGCGGTGTCGGGCGCGCGCCTGCATGCGGCCTACTACCGTCCGGGCGGCGTGTACCGCGATCTGCCGGACGCCATGCCCAAGCACAAGGCTTCGCTGATCCGCAACGCGAAAGCCATTAATCAGCTGAACGAAAACCGCGAAGGCTCGGTGCTCGATTTCATCGAAGACTTCACGCGCCGTTTTCCCGGCTATATCGACGAATACGAAACCCTGCTGACCGATAACCGCATCTGGAAGCAGCGTCTGGTCGGTATCGGCGTGGTTTCGCCCGAGCGCGCCAAGGCGATGGGCTTCACTGGTCCTATGCTGCGCGGCTCCGGCATCGAATGGGATTTGCGCAAAAAGCAGCCTTATGAAGTGTACGATTTGCTAGATTTTGATATTCCCATCGGTAAAAACGGTGACTGCTATGACCGTTATCTGGTCCGCGTTGAAGAAATGCGTCAATCGAATCGGATCATCAAGCAATGCGTAGAATGGTTGCGCAACAATGGTGGTCCAGTAATGACTGACAACCATAAAGTAGCACCCTCGTCGCGTGTTGATATGAAATCCAACATGGAGGAGCTGATTCATCATTTCAAACTCTTCACTGAAGGATTCCATGTCCCCCCGGGTGAAGTCTATGCAGCTGTGGAGCATCCCAAGGGCGAGTTCGGTGTTTACATCGTGTCTGACGGTGCCAATAAACCATATCGCCTGAAAATTCGTGCACCTGGTTTCCCGCATCTCCAGGGTTTGAATGAGATGGCGAAAGGACACATGATCGCCGACGCCGTTACGATCATTGGCACGCAGGATATTGTGTTTGGTGAGATTGACCGCTAAGATATTGTTTAGAATGAAAGCAAATTCTTGTGAATTTAGCACGCTTCGTCTTGCTTACCGTAAATTTACCAATAATTAGCGCAAGTGACCGCGTACGAATGGCCAACAACATGTTGTTAAGTCAAGAAACTTATAAAAAAATTGATCGCGAAGTTGCAAAATTCCCCCCCAACCAAAAACAATCGGCGGTGATAAGTGCATTGGCGATTGCGCAAGATGAAAAAGGGTGGCTATCGCCAGAAACTATGCAGGACGTTGCCGATTATCTCGACATGCCAGCAATCGCGGTGCTGGAAGTCGCGTCCTTTTATAACATGTACAACACCAAGCCAATCGGAAAGCATAAGATTACGATTTGTACTAATTTGCCATGCCAATTGTCTGGCGGCGAAAAAGCTGCTGCGCATTTGAAGCACAAGCTTGGTATCGACTACCACGAAACGACTTCTGATGGTCAGTTCACACTGATGGAAGGCGAATGCATGGGGGCTTGCGGCGATGCGCCTGTGTTATTGGTTAACAATAAGCGGATGTGTAGCTGGATGTCGAACGGCAAGATTGATGACTTGCTGACGGAATTGAGCGAAATGAATACAGCATTGATCACAGCGAGCCCAGCATGACCAGTCTCCACGACCGTCATATCAGCCCCCTGATTCTTGCTGATTTGAATGGCGACAACTGGCATTATGCCGATTACGTCAAGCGTGGTGGTTATTCGGGGCTGAAGCGTATTTTGAGTGAAGCCGTTACGCCTGAGAAAATCATTGCAGAACTTAAAGCCGGTTCCTTGCGTGGGCGTGGCGGCGCTGGTTTTCCGACCGGATTGAAGTGGAGCTTCATGCCGCGTCAATTTCCTGGTCAAAAATATTTGGTATGTAATAGCGATGAGGGCGAGCCTGGCACGTTCAAAGATCGTGACATCATTCGTTATAATCCGCACGCGCTGATCGAAGGCATGTTAATTGGTGCTTATGCGATGGGTATTACCGTTGGTTACAACTATATCCACGGGGAAATCTGGTCAGATTACGCCCGCTTCGAAGAAGCGTTGGACGAAGCGCGTGCTGCAAATGCGCTAGGGGACAAAATTTTCAGTAGCAATTTTAATTTTCAGTTACACGCATTTCAAGGTTACGGTGCCTATATTTGCGGTGAAGAAACCGCATTGTTGGAGTCGCTCGAAGGGAAAAAAGGGCAGCCACGATTTAAGCCGCCGTTCCCTGCCAGTTTTGGCTTGTACGGCAAGCCAACAACTATCAATAACACTGAGACTTTCGCCGCTGTTCCATTCTTGTTGAACATGGGTGGTGAAGCCTATGCTGACTTAGGCAAACCAAACAACGGCGGTACCAAGATTTTCTCTATCTCTGGAGATGTCGAATTACCCGGCAATTATGAAGTGCCTTTGGGCACCCCATTTGCCAAATTGCTGGAGCTCGCAGGTGGTATGCGTGGCGGTAAAAAGATTAAAGCGGTAATCCCTGGCGGCTCTTCTGCCCCAGTAATCCGTGGCGATGTGATGATGGATACCGATCTTGATTACGATGCCCTTGCTAAAGCCGGTTCGATGCTGGGTTCTGGCGCTGTGATCGTGATGGACGATACGCGTTGTATGGTTAAAGTTCTACAGCGGTTGTCTTACTTCTACTTTGAGGAATCCTGTGGTCAATGTACGCCATGCCGTGAAGGCACGGGCTGGTTATATCGCTTAGTACATCGAATTGAAATAGGAGAAGGCCGCCCGGAAGACATTGAACTATTGGATAACGTTGCTGGCAATATCATGGGTCGCACGATTTGTGCTCTTGGCGATGCGGCAGCGATGCCGGTTCGGGGGTTTTTAAAGCATTTCCGTGAAGAATTTGAGTATCATATTGAGCATAAGCATTGCTTGGTGCCCGCTTATATTTAAGAGCATTGCCAACATTTAATTCACGATCCAATGACGTCATCAATACAGCGAAGTTATTCGTGTTTATGGCGGCGTAACTCAGAACAGTAAGCAAAATACTTAGGCAAGAAAAGCAAAAGCCATGGTCGAAATCGAAATAGACGGCAAAAAAGTGGAAGTCCAAGAGGGTAGTATGGTAATAGATGCTGCCAATAAAATGGGCACCTACATTCCCCATTTTTGCTATCACAAAAAACTCTCCATTGCGGCGAATTGCCGTATGTGTCTAGTCGAGGTAGAAAAAGCACCGAAGGCCTTGCCTGCCTGCGCTACGCTAGTAAGTGCCGGCATGATCGTGCGTACCGCAAGCGAAAAGGCAGTTACTGCGCAAAAAAGTGTGATGGAATTCCTGTTAATTAACCACCCGTTGGATTGCCCAATCTGCGATCAGGGCGGTGAGTGTCAATTACAGGATTTAGCGGTTGGTTACGGTAAGTCATCCTCACGCTACGAAGAAGAAAAGCGTGTAGTGGCCCCAAAGTATGCTGGTCCATTGGTCTCGATGCAGGAAATGAGTCGTTGTATTCAATGCACGCGCTGCGTTCGATTTGGTCAGGAAATTGCGGGCGTTATGGAATTCGGTATGGTCGGTCGCGGCGAACATTCCGAAATTACAACTTTTGTTGGTAAAACTGTCAATTCAGAACTATCTGGCAACATGATTGATCTGTGTCCAGTCGGCGCATTGACTTCCACGCCATTTCGCTACAGTGCACGTACCTGGGAATTGTCGCGCCGCAAATCGATTAGTCCGCATGATGGCCTCGGCGCCAATTTGATCGTTCAAGTGAAGTCGGGCAAGGTAATGCGCGTACTGCCATTGGAAAACAAAGATGTTAACGAATGCTGGTTATCTGATAAAGATCGTTTTGCTTACGAAGGTTTGAACAGCGCCGAACGTTTGACTAAACCGATGTTAAAGCAAGACGGAAAATGGCAAGAAGTCGAATGGCAAATAGCGCTGGAATATGTTGCGTGCGGTTTGCGCAATGTCCGTCATGAACATGGCGCTGACGCGATTGCCGCATTGGGTACACCGTATTCCACGCTAGAAGAACTATCCCTGCTACAAAAAGTAGTGCGTGGACTTGGTTCCGAAAATATTGATTTCCGTACCCGTCAGTCAGACTTTGCGCTGGATGGCAAGGTGACGCCTTGGCTAGGTATGTCAATTAATGCATTCGCTGAACTGGATCGTGCATTTATAATTGGTTCGTTCCTGCGCAAAGATCATCCACTATTGTCCGCAAGACTGCGTTTGAGTGTCAAGCGTGGCGCGAAGCTGAGCATTCTGCATGCTACTAATGACGATTTACTGATGCCTGTGGCGAACAAGATCATTGCGGCACCATCGAGCTGGTTGGCTATGCTTGGTGAAGTTATGGTTGCGGTTGCGCAGACCAAGAGCATTGCGGTCCCTACCGGTTTCGAAAACATGATCTTCTCGGCCAGCGCCAAGAAAATAGCGACGAGCCTGTTATCAGGTGCATCGAAAGCAGTATTGCTAGGTAACGCTGCCGCACAGCATCCACAAGCATCGCAACTGCACGCGGCTGCGCAATGGATTGCAGAAGAGACTGGTGCCAAGTTGGGCTATATGACCGAAGCGGGTAACACCGTGGGTGGTTATTTAGCACATGCAATTCCTGCAATAGATAAAGGTGCCAATGCGCAAGAAATGTTTGCACATCCACGTAAGGCATATGTGTTGCTGAACGCAGAGCCAGAATTTGATAGCTTCAATCCGCAAATTACCCGTGCTGCGCTGAATCAAGCTGAAATGGTAGTGGTGCTTTCCGCCTACAAGCACGGTACAGAATATGCGGACGTGTTACTTCCTATCGCACCATTTACGGAAACTTCCGGGACATTCATTAATTGTGAAGGTCGTGCGCAAAGCTTTAACGGCACTGTGCGGCCGCTAGCTGATGCACGACCTGCCTGGAAAGTGTTGCGTGTGTTGGGTAATCTACTTAGTTTGCCAGGTTTTGATTACGATACTTCTGAAGCGATTCGTGCAGAAGTACTGGGAACTAACAACATCGCAGATGCAAATTTGCAAATACATCTTAACAACTTCTCTGATATTGTGTTAGAAGCGGCACAGCAAGCTATCGTTGGTGCTATCGAGCGTATCGCCGATGTACCGATCTATTTTGCTGATGCAGTAGTGCGTCGCGCCGCATCCTTGCAAAAAACTATCGATGGTCAAGCGCCACGTGCCTGGTTGTCGTCTGCATTGGCTGAAAAATTGGGTATCGCTAAGGGTGATCGAGTTAGTGTAAAACAAGGGCAGGGCGTTGCATCGTTGCTAGCAGAAATCGATCATGGGCTGCCCGATAACGTTGTGCGTGTAGCAGCAGCCCATACATCGACAGCATCACTCGGTGCGATGTTTGGTTCTATCGTTGTGGAGAAAGCATGATGGATCAATTTATCGCCTCCATTAATGCTGCCGGCGCAGGTCATCTTGGTATTATTTGGCCATTGATCTGGGACGTTATTAAGATCGTTATTTTGGTGGTGCCACTGTTGCTTTGTGTGGCCTACCTAACCTACTGGGAGCGTAAACTGATCGGTTGGATGCACATTCGGCTTGGCCCGAATCGTGTTGGTCCGTTCGGTTTGTTGCAACCAATCGCCGATGCCTTAAAGCTGCTGCTCAAAGAAGTGACGCTACCGTCGCGTGCGAACAAGTACCTGTTTTTTATCGCACCGATCATGACTATCATGCCGGCACTTGCTGCATGGGCTGTCATCCCATTTGGTCCCGAAACCGTCTTAGCTAATGTGAACGCTGGTTTATTGTTCGTGATGGCAATCACTTCGATGGAAGTCTATGGCGTGATCATTGCAGGCTGGGCATCGAACTCCAAATATGCGTTTCTTGGCGCGATGCGGGCTTCGGCGCAGATGGTGTCTTACGAGATCGCGATGGGCTTTGCGTTAGTAATCGTCTTAATGGTATCGGGTAGTTTGAACTTAACCGATATTGTAATGGGGCAAAGCAAGGGCCGTTTCTACGATATGGGCTTAAGTTTCTTATCGTGGAACTGGTTGTCTCTGCTGCCTGTGTTCGTGATCTATTTTATTTCAGGTATTGCTGAAACTAATCGTCATCCGTTTGACGTGGTAGAAGGCGAATCGGAAATCGTTGCCGGTCACATGATCGAATACTCGGGTATGTCGTTCGCCATGTTCTTCCTGGCCGAATACGCGAATATAATTTTGATTTCAATTTTGACAGCATTGCTATTCCTGGGTGGTTGGGCGGCACCACTGCACATCCTGGATTTCATACCCGGCTGGATTTGGCTCGGTGCGAAGACATTCTTGATGATATCGATGTTTATCTGGGTCCGCGCCTCTTTTCCACGCTACCGGTACGACCAGATCATGCGTCTGGGTTGGAAAGTATTTATCCCGTTGACACTTGCTTATCTCGTGATCGTCGCTGTCTGGATTCAAAGTCCGTGGAATATCTGGAAGTAATGGAAGGTTTATTGTAAATGGAAGCGATTAAGGATTTTTTCGGTAGCTTAATGCTGCTGGAGTTACTCAAAGGACTGCGGTTGACTGGCCGCTATCTGTTTGCACGCAAAATTACGGTGTTGTTCCCGGAAGAAAAGACACCGCAGTCGCCACGTTTTCGCGGTCTCCACGCACTGCGTCGTTATCCAAATGGTGAAGAGCGTTGTATTGCTTGCAAATTGTGCGAAGCGGTTTGCCCTGCAATGGCTATTACGATTGAATCAGAGCAACGTGATGACGGTTCACGTCGTACTACGCGCTACGATATTGACCTGACAAAATGTATTTTTTGTGGTTTTTGTGAAGAGTCTTGCCCGGTAGATTCGATCGTTGAGACACACATTCTTGAATATCACGGTGAAAAGCGTGGCGATCTGTACTACACCAAAGAAATGTTGCTAGCGGTTGGTGATCGTTACGAACCTGAAATTGCTGCCGCACGCTCGGCGGATGCCGCATACCGTTGATCGGTGGTGCTCCTGGCTTGAGGAGGGAGTTTGACCTCGGGCCTGAATTTAAAGCTTATTTAGCTGACTTTTTTGGTCGATTATGGAATTTAAGACATTCTTGTTCTACGCGTTTTCGATATTATTGGTTATCGCCGCAATACGTGTCATCACGGCGCGCAATCCAGTGCATTCAGTTTTGTTTCTGGTGTTGGCGTTCTTCTCCGCAGCCGGTATCTGGATGTTACTCAAAGCCGAATTTCTAGCCATTGTGTTGGTGCTGGTCTACGTTGGTGCAGTAATGGTGCTCTTCCTTTTTGTAGTGATGATGCTAGATATCAATCTGGATAAAATGCGAGAGGAATTTTGGGGATATTTTCCGCTAGCTGCTACCGTTGGGGTGATTATCGTTTTAGAAATGGCAACAGTCCTTTTGCGCGGGTTTTGGACCCCGGGGAGTGAAGTATCTGCGATTTCAGCAAATATTGGCAATACCAAGGCTCTTGGTTTGTTGATTTATACCCAGTATGTCTATGCGTTTGAAATTGCGGCCGTGGTTTTATTGGTGGCGATTGTAGCTGCTGTCTCACTCACTTTACGCCTTCGTAAAGATACCAAGAGCATTGCACCTTCCGATGCTGTTAAGGCGCGCAGCACCGATCGGATACGCCTGGTCAAGATGAAGTCTGAGCCGCGGCCATTTAATACGCCATTAACGCCCGCGCCAGAAAAAAATAAGATGAATTCATCATGACTTTATCCCTTTCACATTATTTGATCCTCGGTGCGATCCTCTTTGCGATCGCGATCGTTGGTATTTTTCTCAATCGTAAGAATATTATCGTGTTGCTGATGGCAATTGAATTGATGTTGTTGTCGGTGAATATAAATTTCATTGCCTTTTCGTATTATCTCGGCGATCCGGCTGGTCAGATTTTTGTGTTTTTCATTATGACGGTTGCGGCAGCTGAAGCGGCGATTGGTTTGGCGATTCTGGTGGTGTTGTTTCGTAATCTCAATACTATCAATGTAGAAGATATTGATAGCCTAAAAGGTTAATCTCAGGATTTGTAACTACATTCAGGAAAAAATAAGTAACAGCATAAAGCACGACGGAACTAATACAAGCGCCGCCTGCTCATCTTGACTAAAGTGAATAACGAATAAAGATAAGGTTCATCATGGCGGGGCAACTAAACCCACAATTACTTCTGGCTGTACCGTTGGCACCTCTTGTAGGTGCCGCGATAGCAGGCTTATTCGGTACGCGATTTTTTGGCAATCTGATCGGGCGTAAGACTTCGCACACAGTGACGATACTGGGCGTGCTGATTGCGTTTATCATTTCAGTCCAGACATTGCTGGCGGCGATAGGTGGGGCGTCATTTAATGGCACGCTGTACACCTGGATGACCGTTGGTGGAGTCAAACTGGAGGTCGGGTTTTTGATTGATAGTTTGACCGCACTGATGATGTGTGTGGTGACATTTGTTTCGCTAATGGTGCATATTTATACTATTGGCTATATGAAAGATGATGAGGGCTATAACCGCTTTTTTTCTTATATCTCACTGTTCACTTTTTCAATGCTGATGCTGGTCATGAGCAACAACTTCCTGCAATTGTTTTTTGGTTGGGAAGCTGTGGGCCTGGTGTCGTATTTATTGATTGGCTTTTGGTACACAAGGCCGACCGCTATAGCCGCCAATATGAAAGCATTTCTGGTAAATCGGGTCGGTGACTTTGGCTTCATTTTAGGAATTGGTTTGTTGTTGGCGTATTCTGGTTCGATGAATTACACCGAAGTATTTGCGCAAAAAAGCACGCTGGCGCAAATGACGCTGCCGGGCAGCGACTGGATGCTACTGACTGTTGTCTGTATTTGTTTGTTTATCGGTGCGATGGGTAAGTCGGCACAGTTTCCGCTACACGTGTGGTTGCCGGATTCGATGGAAGGCCCAACCCCGATTTCTGCGTTGATTCACGCCGCGACAATGGTAACTGCTGGTATTTTTATGTTGTCAAGGATGTCGCCGCTGTTTGAATTATCGGATACTGCATTGTCTTTCATCCTGATCATCGGTTCAATTACCGCATTGTTCATGGGTTTCCTGGGCATGGTCCAAATCGACATCAAACGCGTTGTCGCGTATTCTACGTTGTCGCAGCTCGGTTACATGACGGTTGCTTTGGGAGCCTCAGCTTATTCAGTGGCCGTGTTCCATTTGATGACGCATGCATTCTTCAAGGCGCTGCTGTTTTTGGCGGCGGGGTCAGTCATTTTGGGCATGCACCACAACCAGGACATCCGCTGGATGGGCGGTGTGCGCAAATACATGCCAATTACCTGGATGACCTTTTTACTCGGTTCATTGGCCTTGATTGGTACGCCACTGTTCTCCGGTTTTTACTCCAAAGACAGCATCATTGAGGCCGTGCATGAAAGCCATTTAGCAGGCGCTGGGTTTGCTTATTTTGCGGTGCTGGCGGGTGTGTTTATTACTGCGTTTTATTCTTTCAGGCTGTACTTTTTGGTCTTTCACGGCAAAGAACGTTATGACCAGAACCCTGATGCCCATCACGACGACCATCATGGCGCGCATGATGATCACCATCACAAGCCGCATGAATCATCGTGGGTCGTAACAGTGCCGCTGGTATTGTTGGCGATACCCTCTGTCGTGATTGGTTTTATGACCATTCAGCCCATGCTGTTTGGCGATTTCTTCAAGAGCGTTATCACTGTCAATCTTGAAAAACACCCTGCGATGGAGGAGTTGGCTAAGCTGTTTCACGGCCCCGTACAAATGGCTTTGCATGGCTTGACGGCTGCACCTTTCTGGTTGGCGCTTGCTGGCGTTGTCACAGCTTGGTACATGTACATGCGTAATCCGGCGTTGCCTGCGGCCATAAAAAGTAAATGTGAACCTCTGTACACACTGCTCGAGAATAAGTACTACCTCGACTGGTTTAATGAAAACGTACTGGCACGTGGTGTCCGCGCGCTGGGTATGGGATTGTCGAAATACGGTGATCAAAAAGTGATCGACGGCGCACTGGTCGATGGTTCGTGGAAATTGGTGGGCTGGGTCTCCAGCATGGTGCGTCGCTTGCAATCGGGCTTCATCTATCACTACGCTTTTGGCATGATCCTTGGCGTGTTTGCGCTGATGACGTATTTCGTCTGGCTCAATCGATAGTTGTCGACAAACAATAATAAGAAGCAGGAATAACTTTAATGGGTTTGTTAAGCCTTGCAATTTGGACGCCGATTTTTTTTGGCGTTGTGCTCTTGGCCTTGGGTCGTGACGAACAGGCACGCGGTGTGCGCTGGTTCGCGTTGATCGGCGCAGTGATCAGTTTTTTGGTTACGCTGCCTTTATACGAGGGCTTCAAACTCGACACATCAGCCATGCAGTTCATTGAAAAGGGCAGCTGGATTGCCCGTTTCAACGTTAACTACCACATTGGTGTGGACGGTATCTCGCTTTGGTTTGTGTTGCTTACCGCGTTCATTAATGTTGTTGTCGTCATCGCCAGCTGGGAGTCCATCACCACCCGTGTCAACCAGTACATGGCGTCGTTTTTAATTTTGAGCGGCCTGATGATTGGCGTGTTCGCTGCGCTGGATGGACTTTTGTTTTATGTGTTTTTTGAAGCCACGCTAATACCGATGTACCTCATCATTGGCATTTGGGGCGGGCCGAATAAAATTTACGCAGCGTTCAAGTTTTTCTTGTACACGCTACTTGGTTCGCTCTTGATGCTGGTCGCCCTGATCTATTTGTACAACAAATCAGGCGGCAGTTTTGATATTTTGGCCTGGCATAAATTGCCGCTGGGCGCGCCCATTCAAACGCTGCTTTTCTTTGCTTTTTTTGCGGCATTTGCTGTCAAGGTACCGATGTGGCCGGTACACACCTGGTTGCCTGATGTCCACGTTGAAGCACCCACAGGCGGTTCCGCTGTATTGGCGGCCGTTATGCTCAAACTGGGCGCTTACGGTTTCTTGCGCTTTTCCATGCCGATCGCGCCTGACGCTTCGCGCGAGTGGGCGTGGCTGATGATTGCCTTGTCGCTTACAGCGGTCATTTACGTGGGCCTGGTGGCTCTGGTGCAGCAGGACATGAAAAAGCTCGTCGCCTATTCGTCGGTCGCACATATGGGTTTTGTCACGC